>USAR01000170.1 GCA_900552605.1 uncultured Oscillospiraceae bacterium
GCATCGGTTGCCGCAATGGTTCTTACCACCGAAACACTTGTTGCCGAGAAGAAAGAGGACGCAGCAGCCGCCAATGCAGCAGCTGCAGCCGCTGCCGCAGCAGGTGCAGGCGGAATGTATTGATAAGCAATATATAAAGTGTTGTAAAAACCACAAAATGCGCTCTGTGTGCAATCGGCACATGGAGCGCGTTTTTTTGCGAGGAGGAGCGAATAAGGCTAACGCTTATAAACGACGACGAACAAAAAAGCGCCGATATTACACTGTTTTAGGCGGGTTCAGATGCGTGTGCTATGGTTAAAATAATACAAAGTATTTGCGGTTTACACTTGACAGTATGTTTTTGTTGTGATAACATCTTCGTGAGAGCGAGGGAAAGAAAATGGAATTATTCATCAACGAGCAAATTGAGAAGCTTTGCAGCACTCTTAGAGATTATTCGGTTACCGAAAGAAAAGAAATAACCGATATTGAATATACCGAAAGCGGATACCGCGGGTCAGAAGGCGCTCCGAAGGATGGTTGGCAGCATTTTCACTTGAACACGGTTTTAAGCGGAACAGATAAGCACTATTGGTTCAGGTTTAACATAAATTGCGAGAACGCAGGAGAGCATAAAAAGCGTTTTCTGAAATTTCAAACCGGTCGCGAGGGAACGTGGGACGCAATAAATCCTCAGGGTTTGGTTTTTATAAACGGAAAAGCCACACAGGGAATAGACGTTAATCACACCGAGCTGTTGCTTGATTACGACAAAGCGGAGGTTTTACTTTATTTTTACACCGGAATGGATAAGTGTGATATAAAGCTTTCCGTAATGCTTGAAACGGTCGACGACAGAATACTTGGTGCGATGTATGATTTTTACGTTCCGTACGGTGCGATGATGTGCTTTAAAAAGACCGATGAAAACTACATTGCACTGCAAAAGCAGCTTGAAATTGCAGCGGATATGATAGATCTTCGCGAGCCTTACAGCTATGAGTTTTACAAAACGCTCGGCGACGCTGCGGAATATCTAAAGAACAACCTCTACGGCGGCATTTGCGGCAATTCAACAAACACTGTCAACTGCATAGGTCACACGCATATCGATGTTGCGTGGCTTTGGACGCTTGCGCAAACCCGTGAAAAAGCCCAGCGCAGCTTTGCAACAGTGCTGAAGCTTATGGACGAATATCCGGAGTTTTTGTTTATGTCGAGTCAACCGCAGCTTTACGAATATGTTAAGGAAAGCTCGCCCGAGCTTTATGAGCGCATTAAAAAGCGTGTTGAAGAGGGCAGATTTGAACCCGAGGGTGCAATGTGGCTTGAAGCCGATTGCAACCTGACTTCGGGAGAAAGCCTGGTTAGACAGATTATTCACGGAAAGCGATTCTTTAAGGAAGAATTCGGCATTGATAACAAAGTCTTGTGGATGCCTGATGTTTTCGGATACAGCGCATCAATGCCGCAGATACTTAAAAAGAGCGGAATTGAACACTTTGTTACATCAAAAATCAGTTGGAATCAGACCAATACGATTCCATACGATACATTTATGTGGCAGGGTATTGACGGCAGCGAGGTTTTTACAAACTTTATTACCACTCAAGAAGCAAAACCCGGCGGCGAGACGGAATGCGGCACGACCTATGTGGGTGAACTGAAACCCTCGCATATTCTCGGAACGTGGCTTAGGTACCAGCAAAAAGAATATAACAACGAAACATTTATTACATACGGTTTCGGCGACGGCGGCGGCGGTCCCACAAGGGAGATGCTCGAAACCCAGCGCAGGCTTAAATACGGTCTGCCCGGATTTCCGAAAACAAAGCCGGCAGGCGCTTATGAAACGCTTGAAAAGATTAAGAATAATTTTATAAAGAGCTCTGCTCTTTTGAAGCGCGCACCAAAATGGGTGGGTGAGCTGTATCTTGAGTTTCATCGCGGAACATATACCTCCATTGCAAAGAATAAAAGGAACAACCGCGAGTGTGAGATACTTTTGCAAACTGCCGAGTGCGCGGCACAAACGGCGGCTCAGTTGCTTGGGACGGAGTATCCCGAAAAGAAGCTTTATTCCGCTTGGCAAACGGTGTTGCTAAATCAATTTCACGATATATTGCCGGGCTCTTCCATAAAGCAGGTTTATGATGATTGCGATAAAGACTATTCGTATGTGAGAAAAACTGCCGGCGTTGCTTTAAATAATGCGTTAACGGCTCTTGCCGATAATGTTGCGGCAACAGACGGATATTTGGTTTACAATCAAACAGGATTTTCGGCTGAAGGTATTGCGGAAATTGACGGAGAGCTTTATGAAACACCGAAAGTGCCCTCGCACGGATATACGGTATTTAAACCAACTGAAAGTCAATGCCGTGTTAAGCTGAACGGGCTTGTTGCCGAAAACGATTATTACTCTTTAAAGCTCGATAAGGCAGGCCGCATTGTTTCACTTTACGATATTAAAAACGGACGTGAGGTGTTTTTGAAAGACAGCCTCGGTAACGAGCTGCAGGTTTTTGAGGATAAACCCGTGCTGTACGACAATTGGGAGATAACGTATTACCACAGGCAGAAAATGCACGTTATCGACTGTGACGCCGAGATTGAGGGATTTTCCGATAACGCAGGCGGCGGCTTTAGGATAACAAAGAAATATATGCACTCGGTAATAAAGCAGGAAATAAGGCTTTATAACTATTCTAAAAGAATCGATATTAAAAACGACATCGATTGGCACGAGAGCGAACAGCTGCTTAAAGCTGCGTTCCCGTTTGATGTGCAGACCGACAGGGCGACATTTGAAATACAGTTCGGTAATCTTCAAAGAAACACCCACGAAAACACTTCTTGGGACGGCGCCAAGTTTGAGGTTTGCGCGCAAAGGTATGTTGATGTTAGTGACAGCGGCTATGGAGTAAGTCTTATTAACAATTGCAAATACGGTCACTCTGTAAACGGCAGTACCGTTACGCTGACACTTATAAAATGCACAAATTATCCCGACAGCGAATCTGACAGGGGAGAGCACAGCTTTACATACTCTATCTATCCTCACAGCGGCAGTTTTGCCGAAAGCAACACCGTGCGCGAGGCGGCACTGCTAAACGCGCCTATGCTCTCAGTGCCTGTCGGTCAAAAGTCCGGAAAGCTTGCAAATAGTTTCAGCGCGGTTTCGGTTGATTGCGAGAATGTTGTTATCGACACGGTTAAAAAAGCTTATGACGACAACGAAACGGTTATAAGGCTTTACGAAACACTTAATCGTCGTACAAAAGCAAGGGTTAATGTTGGGTTTAAATTTAAGAGAGCGTGGCTATGCGATTTGCTTGAAAACCCGATAGAAGAGTTGGCTGTTAAAAACGGTGAAGTTTCGCTGGACTTTAATAATTTTGAGATTGTTACAGTAAAGCTTGAAAACAGCTGACAACAAAAGCTTTAAGCGCATCGGGCTGACGGAATACGTCAGCCCGGTGTTCTTTACTTGTTGTCGTTTTTTCTAAGCAGTCGATGCTGAGCGAAGATTTTTTACAGTTGCCATTGTTTGGTGTTTGGACATTGCTTAAAAACCCACCTCATACAGGCCCTCGTCTCGGCGCGGCGCTGTCGCCTGAAAGGCGACGGCAAAACCGCAATGCGGTTTTGCCATCCGTTTTTGGCTCAAGCGGATGTTAGAATAAAGTCGAGTAAAAAACGGGCGCGCCGCGCCGAGATTAGGGTTGATATACGATTTAGCTGCATCGCAAAAAAATTAGTTTAAGCAGGCTGTAATTGAGCATATGATTATGTTTGTTTTTTTCATTTTTTAGTTTAATTTATTTATTTTACCCGACCCTTAAATGCTGTATAATCTTAATATAAGGCTTTTGGGGAGGGTAAAAGTTGAAGTTCTCGGTTGGTTACCCAATTAACAAAACGGCAGGGTTTGCAGATACTGTTTTAAAATATCGAGAAAATATTGCCGAGGTTTATTTTTCATTCGGCGATTTCGCAAACGGTCGCGGCGGAAAGCAAAGCGGCAGCATTTCTGAACTTTTGTATACAGAAAACCAGCTTGAAGATTTTAATAAACTTAATGACGGCGATATGCGTTTCAATTGGTTATTAAATGTGGCGTGTTATGGCGGCGAATCGCTTTCAAGAAGCTTTTTTTGCAATGTGGGTGATACTGCCGATTTTTTTTAAAAACCCGCTTCCGCCTTGATTCCGTAACGACAACATCACCGCTTATTGCAAGGTTTTTTAAAGATAATTTTAACGATGTGGAGGTTAGGGCATCGGTCAATACAGAAATCGGCTCAACCGACGGCGCTGAGTATTTAAAGCAATATTTCGACAGCTTTTAC
>USAR01000171.1 GCA_900552605.1 uncultured Oscillospiraceae bacterium
GTCAAGGTGGTTTGTCGGCTCGTCCAAAAACAGCAGATTATCGCCCGCAAGCATAAGCCTGCACAGAGCCACTCTTGCCCGCTCGCCGCCGCTTAAGGTTTCGATTTTTCTGAAAACGTCGTCGCCGAAAAACAAAAACGCCGCAAGCGCCGTGCGCAGCTCGGTGTCGTTTTTCCTCGGAAAGGCTTCACGCAGCACCTCAAACACAGTTTTTGTTTTTGGCAGGTCGGCTTGCATTTGGTCGAAATACCCAACACAAACGCCCGATCCGAGCGTTGTTTTGCCGCCGTTCAAAAGCGCTTTCATCAGTGTTGTTTTGCCGCAGCCGTTAGCACCGAGCAAAAACACACGCTCGCCTTTTTTAACATCTATTTCCACATCATTAAACAGCGTTCTTTCGCCGTAGCGGCAGGAAAGTCCGCTCGATTTCAGCACATCATTTCCGCAGTCGCTTTTAAGCGGAAACGAAACACGCACGCTTTTTTGCTCGCTTTCCGGCACAACCAAGGTTTCCTTTATGCGGTCTATCGATTTTTGCTTGTGGTCGATCGTGCGATAGTTGCGCTCCATACTGAAGGTGCGCTGCTGCTCGATTATCCCCTCAATGCGCTTTATTTCCCGCATTTTATTTTCGTAATCGCGGCGCACAGCTTCGTTTCTTTCCTCTTTCAGCTTTAGATGACGGGTGTAGTTCCCACGGTCGTCTGTAAGCCTTTGATGGGCAATTTCAAATGTGCGGTCGGTAACCTTGTCTAAAAAATAGCGGTCGTGAGAAATAAGTATAACCGCGCCGCGGTAAGCCGTTAAAAATTCCTGCAGCCATTCCACGGCAGGCAGGTCAAGGTGGTTTGTAGGCTCGTCGAGCAGCAAAAGCTGCGGCTCGTTAAGCAACAGCTTTGCGAAACCGATTTTTGCTTTTTGACCGCCCGAAAGCGCACGCACGGGCAGCTCAAGCTCGTTTTCACGAAGACCGAGCCCCAAAAGCGCGGCTCTTGTGCGGCTTTTGTATGTCAGTCCGCCACGGTTTATAAATTTCTCGTTAAGAGCGGCTTGCTTTGCAATAAGCTCATCGCTGCTGTCCTTTTCAAGCAGCAGGTTAAGGCGCTCAAGCTCAAGCTCGGTATTCATAAGGTCTTTAAAGATTTCCAGAGCCTCGCAAAACGCCGTGCGGCCGCTGTCTGCGCAGGCGTGCTGCTCAAGATAACCGATTGCGGCGCCCGAGTTCCGTGAAAAGCCGCCCTCATCGGGCGGCTCTAAGCCAATCATCATTTTAATAAGCGTGGTCTTGCCGCAGCCGTTAGACCCGACAAGCCCTATTTTGTCGCCGCTTTGCACGGTGAACGAAACGTTTTTGAAAAGCGTGCGCTCGCCAAAGCTTTTTGAAACGCCTGCGGCGGTGAAAACGGTCATAGCTTAAAAAACTCTCCTTGTTGTTATTTGCAAAAAACTTATCATCTGTCCGTTTTTTACGATTGCTTAATGCTTGCCGCAATTGCCGTTATCGCCGCCGAGAGCAGCTGGAAACCGCCGAAAAGCAGCACAGGCAGCTTGAGCAGCGATGCGGTAAATGCAAAATATGCAAGCACACCGACGCCGAGACAAAGCAGCACAATTTGCAATATAAGCAGCGCCGAGCAAATTCCCTTAAGCTTTATTGCGGAGGTTACAAGGCTTAAAAAACCGCAAATATCGCCGGAGTATGAAGCCTTTGCCGCAATGCTTTCTTTATATGACGTTGCACTGTAATAAGCCGAAACACCGGCAGGAGAAAGCAGCTTCACCGAGTCGGGATACAGTCCGAAATAATCGCATATCATATCTTCCGAAATGTTAGGGTCGTTAGAGCGAACAAGCATTGTAACGCCGGCGGCGCAGCTCGTATGTAATCTCGGGGTCGGCTTCATAGCCCACAATAAACAGCGCGCATAACTGTTGGTCAACAGCCAGATAAACAGGGAAATAGCCCTGACGCAAGATTTTTTTGTCGAGCTCTAAGCTTGGAGTGCGTATGCTGTGCCCTTCCATAAGGGTGCGATTGCCTATAAAAACACGCTTGTCGCCGATCCATCCGGAAACGCCCATTCCGTTTTCATATTTAACGCTGTCTGCGGTGGGGCATTTTTCGCTGTCGGTTTCCAAAATTTCGTTAAAGATCGGAGCGAGCGGAGATTTTGCCGCATTAAGCACTGCGGCAGCGGACGCGATGTATTTATCAAGCGCGCCGCGATTAAGCACCTGCATATTGTAAAGCTTAACATTGCCGGCAGGGAAAAGCTCGCTTGCCTGAAATGCTACGGCATTTGTGTTTGAAACGGTTTCAACACCGTTCCAGCCGGCAATCATTGCATCATATGCCGCAAGCTTTTTGGAAACAAGACTGAAGGGCATCGAGCAGCAAAGAATCATTGAAACAGGTGCGGCGGCGCAGAATACCGCGCAAAAAGCCACGAGCGATGAATACAGTCCGCCGCCGAAAACAAAGCCGAGCAGTGCAAGCAGAGCAGCCGCAATAAGAATGAAGACGGTAAGCGGAGCAATTTTTTTCTCGTAAGCGTCCTCGCTGTAAGCGTTGTGCAGATAGCCGGTTATATTCTTGCAATCCCTGCCGCAGGCAATAAATGCTTCGCCGATAACGCTGCCGCCCGACATAATCGAGGCGTTTACCTTATCCTCCACAAATGTAACTGCCTTTTTGTGCTCGTCGTTCGCAATAACCTCGAAGCTGCGTTTTACACGGTTCATAATAACAAGCTTGCCCAAAAGGTTAAAGGTTAATGCAAGCGCGCCGAGCGACGACAGCGTGGGCAGAGTTTGAAATGCGTTTCCGAAAGCGGTAACTGCGGTGTAAAGCGCCGAGCTCACAGCCGCAAGCGCCGCAGGGGTATCAAGGTCGGGCGCACCGATAAGAAGCGAGACAAAGCCCTTGAGAGTGTTGAAGTTTATAATCAATGCGGCAAAAAGCAGCACTGTGTTAAGCAGTATGTATGCCGTGGGAGAGGCATCGCACAGCACGTCCTTAAACCCAAAACCGATAACAGCCAAAATTGCCGTTATTGCAGCGGTTGAAAACAGGCGCGCAAGAAGGCTGACTTTGCCGGCGGCAAGATCTGTTCTCACGCTGTCAGCGTCCTCAATTCCGCGGTAATCGTCAATGAACTGCTCGCGGTTTTCCGCCTTAATGTCGCTGTCGGGCAGCTCGTCCTCGTCAACTCCGGTGAAGTGGAGCTGCGGCTGCTCGGTTTCGTCAGCAGGGTCTTGCTCGGCAATTTTTTCCAAATGCATACGCATAGTCTGCGCTTTAACGGGGTCGGTAACGTGACCGCCGACAGCGGATATTGCCGAGCCTGTTTTTACATTGCCGTCGGCTTTGGAAATCTCCCTTGTTGCGGCAAGGTCGGTATTTTCGCCGTTTTCCTGAGACGCAAGACTGAATTGCAGGTTTTTAACATTGCTTTTCGAAACGGGAATAACCGGCGCATGGCGCACCGGCACACCGTCCTTGGTTGCGGGAACATCAGTGTTTGCCGGGGTTTTCGGCAGCACTATCTCTCTTGTTTGTCCGTCGAGAGCCGAGTCGTTGGCAATGCTTGTCGTGTTTTGCGCTAAGCTGCTTTCGTCGGCGGTAATATCCTCCGCTTTTGCTGTTTCGGTTTTCGGTTCGTTTTGCGAAAGCGCGTTTTTATCCTTTGTGAAAAGCGAAAAATCATAACCGTTTGCAGCGCTGTCGGACACTTTGGCAGCGCCGTTGTTTTCGTCGAGATTATAAACGTTTTGCAGACGCTTTCTTGCACCCTGCTCTGCGTCGTGAATTATTTCGTCGATAGACGCGTCGTCGCTTTGCTCTGTAACAAAGCTGCGGCATTTATCAAGCAGTGAGCCATGATAGCCGCTCTTTGCAAACCTCGGCTTGCTGTCGTTTTCAAGCTTTGATGCAAGGTCGTCAAAAATGCTGTCGGCAAGATTTTGCGGGTTTTTGTGCGCAGATGAATCCGCTGCGTTGTCCGGCACCTTGCTCTTGTTTCGCAAAAATTTAATATCACTTTCGGTTTCTTCCGCTTTGTCAATTCTTTCGGTTGCTTTTTCTGTTTGTATTTGCTCTGCGTTTTCGCTTTGAGTTTTTTTCTCAGTCATAGCGTTTTCAGAGATTATTTCCGCGTTCTTATCGCTGCTCTTTGCAGCATCGACTTCGGCTTTCAGCGTTTCGTGAGCGCGCTGCGCCATCATTCTGTCGTAAAGCGCCTGCGCCGCAGGAGAAAGCTTAATTTCTTTCTTTTCCGAAATAACCGAGGTAGAATCCTGCGGCTTTGTTGCTGTCGGTTCTTTTTGAGAGTCGG
>USAR01000172.1 GCA_900552605.1 uncultured Oscillospiraceae bacterium
GTCAAGCTTCGGAATATACGAGAAGGTCTCGTCTTCGCTTGATGCAACAATGTGCGCTTCACCGTAACGCGCAGCCTCTTTGTACGCTTTTTTTGCCCACTGACCGGTTATAACAAAATCCGCTTTATGACTTTTGTTGAGCAGGTTCATAGGAACCATTGCAAACTGCGACGACGCGCCGCCCTGTAAAAACAGCACCTTGTAGTTAGCAGGAATTTGCATAAGCTCACGCAGCAAAGCCTCAGTCTTGTCAAATATTGCCTGATACTCGGCGCTGCGGTGCGACATCTCCATTACAGACTGACCCGTTGTGCCGTATTCCAGCATCTCATCTGCACAGCGTTTTAAAACCGCCTCGGGTAAAACTGACGGACCTGCGCTGAAATTGTAAACTCTTGCCATAATTAAAAACCTCCGTTATATCGCCGAGCATTAAAGTCGTTGTCCTCGGCATTATGGTTATTTGGTTTGTGCCGTTTATCGACACGACGTAACACTACTATAACAACATTTTATGCCGATGTCAATAAGATTGTTAAAAATTTGCATAACTTTTTTAAAATCAAACGCTGCCGTTGCCGAATGTTTGTTAAATAATTAACAATCGGACGTTTTGCCTTATAACTCGGTTTTTTAATATAAAGTCGTGCAAAAATATTGTAAAACACGCATAAAACCGCATTTTACGTTGATTTACGATTTAGCAAATTAGACAAATGCGCGTTAAATATGTTAATTATTTATTGAACTTGCATATATAAATGTAAATTTTTGTATCATTTTTTACTTTATTGATACAATATAATGAATAAAATGTAAAAAATGCTTAAAAACGGTTGAAATTTAAAGAAATGATGTGTTATAATCCTATTTAGTAAAAAATCTATCAGTTTTACAAGCTTCGGAATATTTTAAGGAATTTTTCAAAATGATTGTGCGTTTTTCTCTTTGCCGTATTCTAGTGAAGATGCGGTACTCAACACAATTCGGTAAAGCGGGCAAGCTTACGGACGGTGGTTTTGAATAATTTTTTGAAATAGCGGCAAAATAAAAAGTGCCGT
This sequence comes from uncultured Oscillospiraceae bacterium, assembly GCA_900552605.1. GTDB lineage: Bacteria > Bacillota > Clostridia > Oscillospirales > Acutalibacteraceae > UMGS1532. The sequence continues at coordinate 1,062 of USAR01000172.1, forward strand.
GTTCCGGGTAATCGGACTCACGACACAGTGGAGCTGAAGATGGGACTTGAACCCACGACCTGCTGATTACGAATCAGCTGCTCTACCAACTGAGCCACTTCAGCACCGCATATTAGAGTATACCAATACTTTGCCGTGAAGTCAAGTATTTTTTCAGGAGGATTAAGAAATATGGAACACGAAAAACGTGCGCTTGCAAAAAACCTTGCCCGTTTTCGCAAGCAGATGGGACTCACTCAGGCAGAAATTTCAGACGCGTTGGAAATTGAGCGCTCTCGTTATGCCCACTATGAAAAGGACACAACACCTACAGTTGAGCTGCTTATTAAGATTTCCAATATCTTGCATGTAACTCTCGATGAGCTTATGCGCTCTCCCGAGGAAATGCGCAAGGTTGCCGAAAGTGACGGCAGCCGCATTGAAGCACTTTTCCTTACAGATTTAAAGAAAGATGAAAAGCAGCTTGTCCTTCGTTATCGTATGCTTTCAGATTACGATAAAAAGGATTTATTCTCGCAGCTCGAACAACTTCTCGACCGCGCACAGCAGTAAAGGTATTTTGCGCTTTTAATAGACGACTATGTGTTTAGAGTATATCATTTTAAAAAACCCCCACAGTTGTGTTTTTTTCGGCATAGCTGTGTGGGCTTTTTTCTGCCTTTTAGTTTTGCTCAACATACGAATACCGACATTGGCTTTAAAAAAATTTCTAAATTCTTAAATTAACTATTGACAAGGTGTAAACTGCTTTTAATCGGTCGAGATCGGTCAGATACTGCACAAGCGTACCGTTTAACCGCATTACATTTATAATCGTCGGGTTGTTTTTTCATAAATTTGTAATGTATTTGTCCCCACAAACCTACTCTTGATATAAATTAGTCTTTCATATAGTAAACCTCCTTTGTTAGTATATTATACCGCAAAGAAGGCAACTCAAAAATGTGCGATTATGCAAAAATCCCTCTGCCGATTTTTCAGCAGAGGGATTTTGTTTTAAATATACAAGCTTACCTTAATATCCTTCCAACGATGCACACGGTGCTTTGTGGAATCGGCATACAGGTATCTCACGTCATCCTCTTTTGTGAGAGTGAACTCAGCAAATTTGGTATACTTAATTAGTTTTTGCCGTCCTTGATAGCTGCCTGTGCAGTATAGCATCAAGGGATGACTTTTCACCACACTTAGCAACGTTTGAGATTATACCATTTTGATTTTCGTTTTTCAATAGGTTCGGGAAAAATTGTTGTAATTCAGTCAAACCGATTACATCCCCGATATGTAGAGGAGGTTCATCCTCCTCGTCATCATTGAAGCTGATGACCGCATTACTTTTTCTACCCTCTGTTACCATATCTATTGTGGTAGTATCTTTCCCATCCAAGTTCATATACCAACGGAAATGATTTCTGCCATTAGGCACGATTTTAGAAACAAACTTACGAATGATGTGTCGGTCAATTTGCGGATTGGAAAAATCTATCATAGCATTAAGCGAAGATTGTATTTCATCCCAACATATATCAGGATTTTGTATTGCATCTTCAGTTGCAAGCATACGCTCATATTCTTCCGTGAGTTCTAAAAGAGCTTTTTCAACTTTCTCTTTTTGCTCCTTATATTCCTCTTTGCTAATTTCACCGTCTGTTCTCATTTCAAGCAGCGTGTTCTTCTTATTCTTATAGTCAAGCCAAGTTCAAACTTGATTATTTCTTTAATCTCGTTTGCAACCCTTTCAGGAGAGCCGTATAGCTTTTCTGTGCCGCTTATATCAAGCCAACACTCATCCATACCATACGGTTCTACTTGGTCTGTGAAGCGGCTGTATACGCTTCTTGCAAGTTTTGAATATTTTATATATTCTTCATAATGAGGTGGAACGATTACCAAGTCTTTGCATTTCTGCTTTGCTTGCCATACGGCATCGCCCGTTGCAACACCAAAGGCTTTAGCCGCATAATTTTTTGCAAGTACAATTCCGTGTCGTTCCTCTACCGAGCCACATACTGCTACGGGATATTTCTTCAAAGTAGGATCAAGCATACACTCAACGCTTGCATAAAAGTTGTTCATATCACAATGCAGTATAGAACGGCTCAATTTTTTTCACCTCAATTCTTGAATTTTTTGCAAAACCCCTTGACGAACTCTAATTCGTGGTGTATTATATAAGCACGAACTTAAATTCGTGTTGTGGGTAAATTATAGCACGAACATAAATTCGTGTCAATAGGTTTTCACGAATTAAAGTTCGTGTTCAAGAAAATGTTAAAAATATAGCCGAAGGGGTATGATTATGAAATTCAATGAAAGACTGAAGAAGTTTAGAGAAGATAAAAGTCTTACTCAGGTGCAGCTTTCTGATCTTACCGGAATTTCTGCTCGTATGATTCAAAAATACGAAGCAGGTACAGCTCGCCCTCGTTTAGATGCTGCGGAGAAGATTGCAAAAGCTCTCAATATTACAACCGATGAATTGCTCGGAAATGCTGATATGCTCGTTGCTCAAGCTGCCGAAAAGTACGGCGCAAGAGGTGCGAAGCAAGCCAAGCAACTGACCGAAGAAGTGACCGGACTGTTTGCAGGTGGCGATATGGCAGAAGAAGATATGGACTTAATGATGAAAGCCATTCAGGATGCCTATTGGATTGCAAAGCAGAATAACAAGAAATTCACTCCTAAAAAACACCGTCCTGAATAAGTCCGTTTTTTGGGACATTACTTATGTTAGACTTATAATATAAAGGTGTATGAAAGGGGTGAGAACCAATGTATGTTTGCACTTCCGAGATTGTCAAAAAGGCAAATAAGATAGTTGACCTTTGCGGTACTCGTGATCCTCATAGGATTGCAAGAGAACTCGGCGTTGAAATCTTATATTATCCTTTTAACCGACAACGTGGAGCGTATAAGGTCATAATGCGAAACCGCTTTATGTTCATCAAAGATAATCTGCATCCGGTGATGGAGAAGATTGTTCTCTTACACGAACTCGGACACGATTCGTTGCATAGAGAAGAAGCCACCCAAGTCGGCGGCTTCAAGGAATTTAATATTTTCGATATGCGGGATAACAGAATGGAGTTTGAAGCAAATGTCTTTGCTTCTCAAATAGCTCTACCTGACGATGACTTTATAGAGTTGGCAGAACGTGGATATGATACTGAACAAATTGCAAGAGCGTTAAGATCTGACATCAATCTTGTAGCAATTAAGGGCGATTTGCTCCGTTCCCA
>USAR01000173.1 GCA_900552605.1 uncultured Oscillospiraceae bacterium
CTCTCTGGCGGACCAGAATGTTGCCGGCCAGAACGAACTGACCGTCGGCACGCTTAAGTCCCAAACGCTTTGATTCGCTGTCTCTGCCGTTTTTTGTTGAACCCATACCTTTTTTATGGGCAAAACGCTGAATGTCTATTCTAAGCATTTGTTACACCTCCGAAATTACTTTGATTTTATCGTGATACTGTTTTGAAAGCTCTGTTAAATGCAGCTTCAAACCCTGCAATGTAACCTGAGATTCACTTAAGCGGTTCTTAACGGTTACCGAGAAAAAGTCGCCCTTATCGGTAACGTTGATATCGGCTTTCACGATTTCGCCGATAGTGTTAACCGCGCAATAAACTGCCGAAGAAACCGCAGCGCAGACCAATCTGCCGTCCGCATCATCGGCATCTGCCGTTGCGTGACCTGCAAGCGAAACGCCGCAGAGTCTGCCGTTAACGGCTGAAAATTTAATGGTAATCATTTTGCCTTAACCGATAGAGTTTATCTGAACCTTGGTGTACGGCTGCCTGTGACCGAGCTTTCTTGAGCTACTCTTTTTAGGCTTGTAGGTGAAAACCGTTATTTTCTTCGCTTTGCCGTTCTTAAGAACAACTCCGCTTACCTTAACACCGTCAACATACGGTGTGCCTGCCTTGAACTCACCCTTCTCATTGCTGAAAGCAACAACCTTGTCAAAAGTAACTGTGTCGTTCTCGGCTGCGTCAAGCTTTTCAACAAAAATCTCACTGCCGTTTTCAACACGGTACTGCTTGCCGCCTGTTTCAATAATTGCGTACATTTTTTGGCACCTGCCTTTTTCCATAGACTCGCTAAAAGAGGGCGGAATTACTCGCTTTTGCAGTGGCGAAAATTTTCTTTCAACACCGCGCCCACAATATGCGGCTTACCTATTATACATAACAAAGTTCCAAAAGTCAAGCTTTTTTAAAGATTTCTTTTGATTTTTGTCAAATTATCTCAATGCTTGAAAACTGCGGCACACAAAAGCTTTAAAAGCAAAAAAGCCTCGGTTTAAAACCAAGGCTTAAAGCGTTTTAGCAAATTAAAGGCAATGTACGCCTTTAAAGCAAAGCAGTTTTAAAAAAATTACTTCTTGCTTGCTTTGTTCATACGAACTACCAAACCCGACTTCTTGTTGGCAGCGGTGTTTTTGTGTAACAAACCCTTGCTGACCGCCATATCAATTTTACGGGTAGCTGCCTTAACGGCAACATCCATATCATCTGCGCCGGAAGCAATAGCGGCGTCGGCTCTCTTGATAGAAGTACGCAACGCGGAACGGTAGCTTCTGTTGCGCTCGTTACGAGCCTCGCTAACCAACACACGTTTTTTTGCAGACTTAATATTCGGCATAGCTTTTCCCTCCTTGCAGAAAATTGCAGTACGATCATTTTAACACCTTATGTGCCAAAAATCAACCCTTTTTTCAAAAAAACTTGAAAATTATTTTTTCTCACCTTTGTCACCCGTCAGCTTGTTCATAAGAACAATGCACACAATTATTATTGCTGTGACAAGAAAAATTCCGAAAAGCCCCTTGAGCATTATGGGCAAAGTTGATAAAAACTGTTCTGTGTTAAGCATATTTGTTCCTCCGAAAAAACAGCGTTACGCCGGAATAAAGTTAAGAATCAATCCGCCGGCTATAACCGACGCTATCTGCCCCGACACATTTGCTCCGATAGTGTGCATAAGCAAGAAGTTCTGATTATCCTCCGCAAGCCCCATTTTATGAATAACACGCGCCGACATCGGGAATGCCGAAATGCCCGCCGCACCTATCATGGGATTTACCTTGTTTTTGCTGAAAATATTTATAAACTTCGCGAACATAACGCCGCCCACTGTGTCAAAAACAAACGCCACAAGACCGAGACCCAATATAAGCAGTGTTCTCGGGTCGAGAAAGGCTTCGGCTCGCATCTTTGCGGCAACCGTAATGCCAAGCAACAGTGTTATGAGATTTGCGAGATTGTTTTGTGCGGTTTCGGAAAGCGAATTAAGCACGCCGCACTCTCTTATAAGGTTGCCGAACATAAGGAAGCCGATGAGCGCAACCGCCCGCGGTGCAAAAATTCCCGTTATCATAGTAACCACGACCGGGAACAGTATGCGAGTTAGCTTTGAAACGCTCTTTTGCTCGTACGGCATACGAATAAGCCGCTCTTTTTTTGTGGTGATAAGCCTGATTACAGGCGGCTGTACTATCGGTACAAGCGCCATATAAGAATAAGCCGCAACTATTATCGCACCGATATATTGCGAGTTGAAATAGTTTGCAACAAAGATTGAGGTCGGGCCGTCAGCCGCACCGATTATTGCAATGGACGCTGCGTCCTTCATATCGAAAAACAGCGAAGCTGCGCTTAAGGTGAAAAATATTCCAAACTGTGCAGCAGCGCCGAAAAGCATAAGCTTGGGGTTGGTAAGCAGCGGTCCGAAATCGATCATAGCGCCGATACCTATGAATAAAAGCAGCGGAAACAGCTCGTTCGCAACGCCTGAATCAAACAAAAGGTCGATAACGCCTATCTCTTTAACCTTATCGTAAACCTGAGTTATAGCGCCCGACATAGGCAGGTTCACAAGGATTGCGCCGAAGCCCATAGGCAAGAGCAACGCCGGTTCCATATCTTTCTTTATTGCAAGATAGATTAAAACCGCACCGATAAGCCACATAACGGGCTGCTGCCAGGTTATATTGGCAAAATTTCCGAAAATAGCTTCCAATTTATTATACCCTCCGAAAAGCAGTTTTTAACATTTGCAATTGATACGGGAAAACCTTGTTTTTAAAACCGATTTTCCCCTATCAATTGCAACACAAGTATTATACATTATTACAACTGCAAAAAAAACAATTTTTTTAGCACATCGCGAAATATTAACAGTTTATTAACAATTTGGCTTTTTCAAAAATTGAAAATGCCGAATTGTGCAAAAAAATATGCCGAAAAACTATTGACAACATTAAACCGCTGGTTTATTATGACGTTGACAGCGGTGTTACTGCACAAAAAACGCTGTGAAGGAGAGTGTATTTATGAACAACTATGAAGTTAAGCCGATTCGTGCGGCAGCGTTTATTCCGTCGGCATCGGATAAGCGCAGCATAAACCTGCTCAGCGGAGCAAGAATCAAGCTTGACGCACCGGAAAACACCCTTATTGAGGCAAGAAACGAGAAAGGCAGAGAGCTTTTGTATCGTATCACCGATGGTGACCTTGATCATCACATCGATATACACTGCCGTGATTACACATTTGAATTTGATATCGGCAGCGCGGTTGATGTTGACCGTCTGCGAGTTTACACTTTTTTCGCCGGCAATCCTTATTACGGCATTAAGTCGTTTCAGGCATATGCCGGTGAAACCGAGGACGAAATGGAAAAGGTTATCGATTGCCCCGACCTTTTTAAAATCGACAAGTCCGTTAGCGTTTCTCAAGCTGTAGTAAATGACACGCCGACGCATTTTGAATATCTTTTGCGCGGCAGGATGCGCTATTTTAAAATACATATTGTAAGCGGCAGTGTTGACGATATTTCAAGAATAACCGCAATATCGCTTAGCAACGATAAGCTTGACCTTGCCAACAGTTATGTTGAAGATACTCTCGGCGAAGGATTTATTAACGACCGCAGCCCAGTTACCGAGGGTGAAGTAAGCGGCGATACATCTGCGCTTACTAACGGTATTGTATTTGTTAAATCCGTAAAGCTGGGAAAAAACGCAAAGCTTACATTCAATGCCGACAGCGATAAAAGGCTTGACCGCATTGAACTTATAGGAACAGAGCTTGAAAACGCCGTGCTGTTTGCAGACGGAAATCCGCTTGAAACCAAGCTTACCGTAGCTTCTGCACACGAGGGCAGAAATCGCTACTCATTTACATTTTCCCCTACCGCCGCAGAGAATTATACTGTTGCAGCTGAAAATGCAACCCTCGATCAGTTTTTTGCAACGGCGGACTCTCAGCAGATTTTTATTGACACCGAGCAAACGGTTTGCGAAAGCTTTGAGGGCGTCGGCGCAAACGTTATTCCCACAGCTTGGTTTAAAGAGCCTGTTGAAAATGGCTTTAACGAGGTCTTTTGGTCGCTTGAGCGTCGCCGTGTTATGCAGGCGCGTCCGCACGTTGTGCGTATGTGGTTTCAGGTAGATTGGATAGTCGACAACGAAGAAGACTATATTAACGGTAACTACGATTTTAATACACCCGAGATGAAATCGGTCTGCAGGTA
>USAR01000174.1 GCA_900552605.1 uncultured Oscillospiraceae bacterium
TGGGATATTTTAGGTAAAAATATATAAAACTTATTAACTAAAATCATAATTATTGTTAATAGTATTTTAACAAATTTATTGTATAATATTCCCACCAAGAAAGAGGCTGATTGGTTAAGAAATGTTGCTTTGCGTTTCGGCTTTTAAAATTCTTCACTTTTACGCACAGCAAGGGCGGCGCTTACGGTTATGTGTTATGGGTACATATAGACGAGCGCCGGAAAGCTTTTTGCCGAAGTTGAAAAAAGGTCAGGTTTTCAAGCGGTAGGTTTAGAGTGATGCTTCGGCTTTCATTCTTTAAAAAACGAAACCTTAAAAGGCTTGCCGATCAACAGGTAAATTAAACTATCAAAAAAATATTAAGAAAGGGAGCAAAGAAAAATGAAGAAAAACGTTTCCAGAGTTTTGGCGTTTTTGATTGTGTTCTCCACAGCTTTCGGTCTTGTCGGCAGCGCCAAAGACATTAAGAGCGGCAAGAACACTGCGGCAACTAAAACACAAACAATAGCCAAAGCCCCGTCAAACGGCACAGGAGGCATCAGCGTTCAGACAAACGGTGGCACCGACAGCGGAGTGTATTCGGATGAACCGTATGTAATGATGTACGGCAGCGAAGCAACGGGTGCCGAGCGCACGATAACTGTCGATAACCGTGAAAGCGGCGTTTTGTTCGACAATATTCTCGGAGCAGGTTGTAACTTTTATCCGACATTTTGGAACTACACAACACAGCTTGGCTCGCCCGATTTCAATTTCGGCTATGCAACGGAGATTTCCGCAAAGAGATACAATGATATCCACGGTGCATACGGAAGGTCATGGTTCCAGATAGATTGGATGATGACAGATGAAGCCGGCGAGAATTATGAAGCTTACGCGGACAATTGGGAATCCAACCCCGACTATGTTAACTACTATGCCGGGAATTATGATTTCAACAACGAGCACTTCCGTTCCTGCATTCGCTATTGGAAAATGCTTGAAGACGCAGGCACGGATATTGAGGTTTCGTTCGGCTGGAAGGTTGCAACAAGAATACAGTCTTGGTTTGCGGAGGATCCGACAAGAGCCAGAATGAGTGCACCGCGTGACATAGAACAATACGCCGATGCCGCTGCCGCAATGTACAAATATTGTTATTATGAAGCAGGGCTTAGAAATGTTAATACCATCACATTCTATAATGAGCCTTCGCGCTTAGAGGATGGTAAATGGCGCGGCACGTGGGATTTTGCAACAATAGGAGACAAGCGTGCTTATTGGGCATCGATGATGAAAGCGGTTTCTGACAAATTCAACAATCAGTCCGATTCGGCATACATAAACGGCGGCAAAGGCGGCGACCCCGATAACTGGCTTAAGACAATAAAAATATGGGGTGCCGAAAACTCCGACGGTATGGATATTATCGATGAAAAATATGTAACACCATATCTCAACCTATATCACGCAAATATTTTTGATGCGTTCACTCTGCACGGATATTTCGGATACGGCTCAAGATATAACAAATATATCAACGGTAATGCAAACGGCGACGGTTATCAGGGTCTTTGCAAAATTTTTGCAATGTGCAACAGATTTTATAATAAGCCGATGTATGTTACAGAATACTATGCAGCGGATAAGGATATCGAAAACGATTTGCTGTATGCATGGAACAGCAATAATCCGGATAACACAGGCTGGACCAACTCTTATTCGGCATACTTTATTGCAGCGTCCAACAACGGCTGCCGTTTGCAGCTCGACTGGTCGTTCACAGGCGGTTATCTTCCCGACCCGATATGCTTTGACCCGGCAGGCGGAGAGACAGCTGCCTGGTACACTCCGGGCACGGAGGCTAACGTAAACAAGATGATGTATAAATACTACCTCTATGCCATGCGCAACAACTACATTCCGCGTGGCGCAAGCTCTCATAGCCTTGAGTGGACCGGCACCGATATTCGCGCGTCGGCATTCACAAAGGGCAACGATTTTGCACTGTATGTTGAAGCAAACGAAGGCTCTGTAAACCGCACGCTTAACGTTACTTTAAGAGAAGCGCTCGGCAACCGCGACCTTTACGTTTATGCTTTTGATTACAACATTCAAAAGGACGCAAACGCAACCATACCGACTGCAAGAGCGGTTATAAACGCCGACACCGGTTTCTCTTACAATATCAACGGCGATTACGGCGTTTATCTCTTCTCAACCGTTAAGCCCTTAAAGCAGGTAAGCGTTTTTGCGGAGGACGGCACAACAGAATCCGTTACAAACCACCTTGCAAAGGGCGGTACGCTTAACCTTAAAGCAACGCTTACCGATTGCGCAGCGTCGGATATTGTTGATTGGGAAGTTTCAATGTATGCAAACGCAATTGAGTACAGCAACTCAGTGCCGCTTAAGCAGACCGAGCGCAAGCTTGACGGAACAGAGCAGCTCGGTGCCGTTACACAGAATACAAACGGCACTGCGATAAGCTATACTGCGGCTGCCAATGCAAAAACCGGCGACGTTATAGCGCTTCGCGGCACTATAAGAGGCACAAACCGCTTTGCGGTTGCACTTATTACAATAGACTGAGGAAAGGAGTTTCGATAATGGTTAAAAAACATAAACTGTCAACAAAAATCACCTCGGCGGTATTAACACTGCTTATGGTCGTATCCGTTTTCTCCGGCGCAATCGAGCTTCCTTCCGCGTCTGCCCTTTCAAGCAAGGATTACAAGATTGTAACGGCAGACAGCATAGAAACGCTCGAAACACAGTCTTCAAACCGCGCTCAGGTTGGGACTATTACAGCAAAATTCACAAAGAACGGCGGAAGCACCTTTAGTGATATTAATTTTTCAACACTGCAGAATATTGCGGACCCGTCTCACGAAAAAGGTGTTGATTTTCCTAACAGAGGGATGTTATTCTATGATCTTAACAGCGGGTACGGATTTGATTCAAAGGATGTAAAAGCAATAGGCACGTGGTATAATGATGGCTCAGTTCGTCGCCTTAATATAACCGTTCCGCTGAAATCCGAGACAAATATCAAGGATATTGTTATCGGCAGTCATAAAAATTCTGTCATCAGAACAGGTAAGATTGAAGTTTTTTCTTCTGTTAATGAGGAGGATTTGTTTTCAGATGAAAATTCTGTTGCATTTATCGATAACACCGTAACCGGTCTTAAAGCCAAGCGTCTAATTGATATTCAGATTAAGAACAACAAGCTGCAAAAGAGCAGATTTGTAGGTGTCAGCGTTTATCAGCCGATAAGCACGCTTGATCCGGATAAATATAAGGGGTTTGTGGAAACAAACGGTGCCGCAATACTTTATCCGCGTATCTACGGAATCAGCGTTTGGGGAAATTTTGCCTCCGTAACGTTGGATCAAAACGATACCGCTGCGGAAATACCGTCTGATATCGGCGAAAAGGTGTATACCGAAGCCACTGCCGAGATGTACCATAAAGGAGTTAAAACCATCAGCGAGCCTATGACGGCAGGTCACGAAAGCTATAAAACGGTTGACGGCAATGCCGCAACCGAACCCCATTATATGGCGGTAAGCAATGCCTGGCGCTATATTACGGAGAACCAAAGCTCTGCTTGGAGCACAACAGACGCTGCTGTTCGCCAAAAGTTCTTTGAGGACAACACCGATACATATATGGCATATACCTTCGAAATTGCCAAAAACTTCAAGCCCGAAAAGCTGCTTTATATCGGCAGATTGGGAAATGGCTTGACAACGGCAAAATACGAAATTTATGCATCAAGCAAAAAGGATACTCTTTATAACGAGTCCAACAAAATATACACATATGTAAATGACGCAGCCAACGCAAAACGCCGTCAGGTATTTTCGTTTGATTCGTTAGACGGCGTTGATGTAAGATACGTCGGCTTTAAGGTGCTTATCCCCGTTATGCCGTCCGAAATCACATATCCATATAGATATGTTGTTGCCCGTGTTCCGGAAATCGGCGTATACGGCTCGTTTGCAAGAGACGACGTTAGCGTTGAAGAAGCAGACGAGGCTTACGCTCTTAAGGACAAATCCGTCGTTTATTCCGCAAATGTGTATTATTACAACGGCACAGAGCGCAATCCTGTAACAATTACCAAAAAATCAAATTGGTTTGATAACAATATTACAACCGCGGCGGAGGGCAGCAATAGCACTACTCCGTTTGCGGTCGCCGGCAGCAATCCCGTAAGCTTCTATACCGACAGATATGCCGATATTGTTTATACCTTAAAGGGAA
>USAR01000175.1 GCA_900552605.1 uncultured Oscillospiraceae bacterium
AATCTACATAAAAGGCATTTCGCCATGAGCCCTGCGTTGATTGCAGGAACTGATACGAAAAGGATTTCTTCGGAAGTCCCTTTCCGAAAGGCGGCAAAAAAAGCGCTTTGCCGATTTTAGGAAAGAAATCGAACAAGGAGAAATCAAATGGACGAACAAGAAAAAGAAATTGAAGAAATACTCAGAACATTTGACAAAGCACCTTCGCCTTCATCAGAGAATAGTGTTAAAAATCAAGCACAGCAAAACAATAAGCAGCCTCGGCAAATTTTTCAAAAACCAACTGACACCGAACGGACTGCCCGCACATCAAATCAAACCGAATACAAAAGACAAGCTCAGTCAAGCAAAGGCTGGTATCTCTCGCCTAAGCGCAAGGCAGCAATAAAGCGCAGAAAAAGGCAAAGAGCTGTGATTGTTTCGTTATTGGCACTCCTTTTCGTAGTTATATTCATTGTGCTGATTTGTAAAGGCTGCGCAGGTGGTAAAAAAGACCTCTCTGTTTTACAGGGGACTTGGTATTACGACCAATACACAGAGTATGAGTTTGATGGCAAAGGCAACGGATGTATGTGTATTGATAAAACCAATCACTATGAATTTACATACGACATAGACGGAGACACACTCAAGGTGGATTACGCACTTGATTATGTGACCGACTGCGAATATACCTACACTGTTGACGGTGACAAACTGACTCTTGTGGGCGGTAATGGCACCGCCGAGCTGGGAAAGGCTTATGAGCTGACAAAACAGGAATGAAGCGTGCTAAACACAACAGAAGCTATTAACGGAGGTCTATATGAAAACTAAAAAAGTATTACCGTTAATCTCGCTTCTGTTTGTCGCTATAATGCTCTTTTCTGTCGGAATGATAGCAAAAGAGTATCGGGAACGCCAACAAGATATAAAAGGGTTTGAAAAATTAGAGGATATTATAACCGAAGTTGAACAAACGGAAATGACGGATAATGTTGAACAGACCGAAACACCGCAGGAACAGAAACAGTCCACACGCAATCTAACACCGTTATTTGAAGCAAACGGAGATTGTATCGGCTGGATATGTATTCCGAATACGGCAGTGAATTATCCGGTTATGTTTACACCCAAGGAACCTCAAAAATATCTTCGTAAAAACTTCGAGGGCGAATACAGTGTGTCCGGCGTCCCGTTTTTGGATGGGACTTCCACCCCGGAATGTGACAATTTGATTATCTACGGTCACAATATGAAAAACGGCACGATGTTCTCTGATATTACGCAATATAGGGATAAAGCATACTTTGAGGAACATCCGTCCATTGAGTTTGAAACAGCAGACGGACTGAAAGTATACCATGTCTTTGCGGTGGTTTGCCTGAAGAAAACAGATTTATGGTATAATATATCTTACTTTGAAAGCGAAGAACATTATCAAAAGGCAATTACGGAAATTAAAGACAGGTCGCTTTACGATACCGGAATCGAGCCGCATTTCAAAGAACAGCTACTAACCCTTTCCACCTGCTTCGGAGACAGTAAAGACAGCAGAATTGTTGTGATAGGTGTAGAGCAAATAAGATAAAATACCACGGAGATACTTATGGCTGAAACAAAAAGCAGACTACTATAATCTTGTGTTCTGTAATTCATCGGGCAGACCAATGGAGGGACAGGTAATAACACACGCATTGAAGAAACTCATCCGTGAGAACGATCTGCCTGATGTAGTCTTTCACAGCTTCAGACACGCAAGTATTACCTATAAACTGAAATGGAACGGCGGTGATGTAAAATCTGTTCAGGGAGACTCAGGACACGCCCGTGCCGAAATGGTATCCAATGTGTATTCGCATATTATCGACGAGGACAGAAGATTTAATGCGCAACGCTTTGAGGAGAGATTTTATCAAGGCAATACCCCTGAAGCTGATACAATCCCACCTATGCCAAAGTTTGAGTCATCAACCGAATTGCCCGAAGCTGTACCGATAGAGTCTGATAAAAAAGATGAAACAGCAACAGATACGCAGGCAGATACGGAACTGATTACTAAGCTGTTGAGCAATCCTGAAACGGCGGCGTTGCTCAAAGCACTCGCAAGCAAGCTCTAACGAAACTATAACGAAAGGCAATCCGCAAGGGTTGCCTTTTTTTAATGTAGGGGTAGAAAATTTTACAAATAGATGCTATAATATATAAAAAGCTGTATTATTTAAGCGTTCCAAAGGCAGATTTGAAACCGAGTAACACAACCCGTTTTTAGGTTTCTTCTGCTAAAAGCGAGCCAAACAGACCACCTGAAACCCAATGAAATTAGCTGGATTTCGTTAGTGTTTATTGAACAGCGAAAATGCTGAAAACCCTTGATTTATAAGGAATTTTCAGCATCATATAGCGGTCGGAAATCTGTTCTGGGCGGCTCTCCTAAGGGTTAGTTGAGGGTTCGATTCCCCCAGGTGGTGCCACGAAAAATTATATTCGCCTTACGGCGAATGGTATTGCTGCGCAGTGATATTCGGCTTTCTGCCGAGTGATATTCGCTTCGCGAGTGCGTGGGCGAATATAATATCACTGTGCCTCAGGCACAATATCACTTTTGCGTCAGCAAAAATATCACGCCGAGCGGAGCGAGGTATATCACCATCTCTTTACAGGTAAAGAGTTTTATGATATAATTCGTAAGGTCGATAATAATGCCGGACAGCATTTTGCGTTGTAAATTTTACCTATTCACTATTCGCTAAAAACGCCTTTGTGACTTTGGAAGTTATAAGCAATAGTGAAAAGTGAAAAAAGGATTCTGCAAGGCTTTTCCTTGCTTTTTTCAGTTATATTTGCTATGCGGTAAGTGTATGGTTACAGTCTTAAACAAAAACACGGCAGTACTGCTTTAAAGGCCACTGCCGTGTTTTATTGTATCTGTTTACTCTTTATTATGCTTCAATCTTAAGCTCGTCGCTAACCTCTTTGTTTACCTCGTCGTAGACATCGGTGATATCCTTTTCGGGAGCTTTTGTTACAAGGCTTACCACAACAATTGCAATGCAGGCAATAATAAATGCCGGCAGAAGCTCGTAAATATCAAGCACCGTTCCGGCGCACGCACGGCGCACCGCAAATTTCCAAACAAATACCATTATACCGCCGCTGAGCATACCCGCAAGTGCTCCCCATTTGTTAGTGCGTTTCCAGAAAAGTGCGAAAAGCACAACCGGACCGAACGCAGCACCAAATCCTGCCCAAGCAAATGATACGATTCGGAAAACCGAGCTTGACGGGTCAAGCGCCAAGAATACAGCAACAACGGAAATTGCAATAACCGAAATTCTTGCAAGCCACATTGAAGCTTTTTGGGACATTTTAACGTTAAATGTTTCATGAACTAAGTTCTGCGATATGCTTGACGCGGCTGCAAGCAGCTGTGAATCCGCCGTTGACATAGTTGACGCCAGGATACCTGCCAGAATAATACCTGCAACGAAAGCCGGAATATATCCGAATCCGCTAAGGAATTTTGAAATATCAACAATAACTGTTTCAGCCGCGCTGTTGTCGGCATATGTCGGCAAAATGCCCGACTTCATAAGCGAATAACCGACAACACCTATCAAAACGGCAACCGCCATTGAAATAACTACCCAAACCGTTGCCACGCGGCGCGAGGTCTTAAGCTTTTTGTCGTCCTCAATAGCCATAAATCTAAGCAGAATGTGCGGCATACCGAAGTATCCCAATCCCCAAGCAAGGGTCGAGGCAACGGGCAGCGCACCGTATGATGTGGTTTTTCCTGCCGCTACATCGAAGCCCTTGAAAATGTCAAGATATCCGTTAAGGCTCTGCACATTTGCAAAAACATTATAAAACCCGTGAACAAGCCCTTCGCCGAATCCGATAACAACAAACAGCGCAACAGTCATTATAATGCTTTGCACAAAGTCTGTTGTAGACGCAGCCAAAAAGCCACCCAGAGTGCAATATATTGAAATAACAGCAGCACTTAATACCATTGCAAGGGTATAATCAATTCCGAATAGACTTGAGAATAACTTACCGCAAGCAGAAAATCCCGACGCAGTATAAGGAATAAAGAATATGATAATAAACACTGCGGAAATAACGGTTAAAAGCTTCGTCTTATCGCCGAATCTGCGAGCAAAAAAGTCGGGCAATGTAAAAGCGTCAAGTCGGTGGCTGTAAAGACGAATACGGCGTGCAACAAACAGCCAATTGAGGTATGTGCCGATTGCAAGACCGATTGCT
>USAR01000176.1 GCA_900552605.1 uncultured Oscillospiraceae bacterium
TTACATATATGGAAGAGCACTGCAAGGATATTTTAGACTGCCATACCGACCACAGATATGTGCTCAGTCACACTGTTGCAGATAATTATTTTGCCGGACTTAAAGCAGCTGCAAACGATACACCCATTATGCTTACCGAGTGCGGTCAGAGTTACGATGCCGGAGATTTTTCGTGGAATATGAACGAGGTTCAGCTTTTCCACGACCTTACTCGCAACGGTTGGAACGGCGCTCTTATTTGGTGCATTAACGGAATGTTTATAACCGACCCGTGCTCGTTTATGATGCGCAACCCTATCGACTATTGGGATTGTCCTCAGTGCGAAGGCGGCATTAACAATGTTCGTGAAAACTTCTACCGTTGGGCAATGCTTTCAAACTACATTCCGAATCACTGCAAATCGGTTAAAACCGAGGTTACAGGCGGCAACGATTCGGTTATTCGCTCATCGGCTTTTGTAAGCGGCGACGATGTTACCGTTGTGCTTGAGATTAACGACTCAATTACCGATGACCGCAATATAGAAATTAAGCTTTCAAAAGCGGTCGGCAAAAAATTCTATAAGCACGTTTACCGTGTGCCTTGCCTTAGAAACGGCAATGCAACAATGCCGCCTGTTTGCGGAATATTTGAAGTGGGTGATACCATATCCGACACAGTTAATTCCGATTATCAAGAAGTTGTTTACACCACTATTGCGCCTGTTGTGCAGGTTGAAATGGCGGAAAACGAGGTCTTCCTCAGCCGCGATCAGGGATATCTTCTTAACGCAGCTATCGTAGACGGTAACGGCGGAATTAAATACGAGCTTGCGGCTAAGGTCGGAGATTCGGCAGAGTTCGACTCGGTAAACAATACAGTCCGATTCGGCGAAAACGCAAAAAAAGGCGATATGTTTGCAATCAAGGCAACTGCAGTAAGGCACAAGGATGCAGCTAATGTCACTGTTTTCAAGGTTTCGGATTGAATGTGAAATCAAAAAGTATATTGCCTAACGTTTTTAATACAATATTGCTGAAATGTTTATTTGATAACTGAAGCATTCTGCCGGGTTCCCAATAGTGTCATTTCACAATTAAATCTGTAGTATTCCGATAATAATGCATCAAAAACAGTAGACTTGTATTTTTAGTATCAAAGTCTTTAAAGGTGTAATGATTATTGCTGTTCAAAAAAGATAATATTGTATTTTAGTACCGGCTTTTTAAATAATTAACAAATTTATTGAGAAAAATCAGTTATACCAATTGCAATGTCTTGGTGCAATTGGTATAATTAAAAAGCCGGCTGCTTTGATAATGTTGAAAAGAAATTAAATTGAAACACTTCCTGCATTTAAGTTTTTTGTAATTGTTACAGCAAATTAAAAATTATCGTATTGCAGGTCTGTTGATATTGTGTTGAAAACAGGAGGAAAAATGAATACACCAAAATACAGATTTTTTACAACAAACGAAATACAACCAACCGGTTGGTTGAAAAAACAACTTGAAATTCAGGCTAATGGGCTTTGCGGCAATTTGGATAAGGTTTGGCCGGATGTTCGTGACAGTGCGTGGATAGGCGGAAACCGGGAGGGATGGGAAAGAGTTCCTTATTGGTTGGACGGCTTTATTCCTCTTGCATATCTTATAAATGACGATGATATGATAAAAAGGGCAAAGCGCTACATTGACGCAATCATAAAAGCGCAAAGAGATGACGGGTGGATTTGTCCGTGTTCAGACAATGAGAGGGAAAATTACGATACTTGGGCAGTACTGCTCATTTGCAAAGTACTATGTTTGTACTGTGACTGTTCAAAAGACAATTCAGTTGTTGAAGTGATTAGAAAGTGTCTGAAACAATTTAATTCACATATAAATGGCAGTACTTTGCGTAACTGGGGAGCTGCAAGGTGGTTTGAAGGACTTATATCAATATATTGGCTTTATGAAAAAACCGGCGAAAGCTGGTTGATTACTCTTGCAAAAAAACTCCATATTCAAGGCTTTGATTGGAAAAAATTATTTGAAACATATCTTCTTGACGACTGTACGAGTGGTTGGGATTATTATTCTCACGTAGTAAATGTTGCAATGATGCTGAAGTCCCAGGCTCTTTGGTCTCTTATAGATGATTGTGATGCAGAGGAATTCGTTAATATGGCACTCGAATACCTTGACAAAAAACACGGAACAGTCAACACGCATTTTAACGGAGATGAAAATCTTTCCGGCAATTCTCCGATTCAAGGCGCAGAATTATGCAGCATCGTAGAGCTTATGTATTCATATGAAATTCTTTTTTCAATAACCGGAAACATAAAGTGGCTTGATCGTCTTGAAATGCTTGCATATAATTCTCTGCCGGCCGCAGTAAGTCCTGATATGTGGACGCATCAGTATGATCAAATGATAAATCAGGTCGCGGCATTCCCAATGTCCAAACAGCCTTTCCGCACAAACAATAATGAAGCGCATTTGTTTGGACTTGAACCGCATTTTGGGTGTTGCACATCAAATTTCGGGCAGGGCTTTCCTAAACTTGCATTGAGCACATTTTTGAAAGCAAAAAACGGGATAGCCTCTTGTGTTTTGTCCCCCTCTGTTGTTAATACCGAAATTAACGGAGTTAAAGTAGTATGTGAACTTGTAACAGAATATCCGTTCAGAGGAAAGCTCAAATACATAGTTACGGTTGCCAAGCCGGTTAAGTTCAGCTTGTTTATACGCATACCGTCATTTGCTAAATCAGCAAAAATCGGAGAAAAAGTTGCAAAATGCGGCGAATTCGCGGAGATCGTTAAGCATTGGGATGATAAAACCGAAATTGAAGTTAACCTTGAGTTTGAAACGGAAATTGTAAATAGACCTGAAAATATGATTTGTGTTCGTCGAGGAGCTCTGGTATATTCAATTCCGATTAAAGAAAAATGGGAAAAGGTTGAATACACAAGGGATGGGGTTGATAGAAAATACCCGTATTGTGATTATTACATATATCCGCAATCGAAATGGAATTACGGGTTGGCAGATTGCAACTTCGAAATTTTGGAGCAAGATTTTGACGCCCCATTTACGCCGGAACGCCCGCCGGTGGTATTAATGGCAGAGGTAGCTGAAATTGAATGGGAATTCAACTGCGGTCATTGTGACAGATTCCCTAAGTCAACAACGCCGATAGGGGATACAAAAAAGATAGAGCTTATTCCGTACGGCTGCACTAATTTAAGGATGACGGAAATACCGCTTGTGAAAAAATAATTAAATTCCTTATTGATGTTTCAAACGGAATAGATAAAGAAAATGTTAAGAAGGTTGCCGAATGGGTTTATAAAACGCGGAGTTAACAGTCTGATTATTACGCTTAAAGGCAACGGTTTTGGCTGTGAAAAATAACGGCTGCAAAGTTATAGGTGTATCCGGAAATCCCGAAAGTTGGCTTGCAAAAGCTTCTGACGCATTTTTATATGCCGGTGTTGAAAATGAGGGAGGGCCTCTTAATCGTGCCCCCAGAGCTTCTGTTTTAGCAGAGATTATAACCTTGCAATCTTTGTCAATAGCATTGCAGGTTGAGAAGGACTGGGATCCAAAAAGATATGTTCGTTGCCATCCCGGCGGAGCGCTAGGTAAATTGAGAGAGCAAGAGAAGTAGTATTTATTTCATTTTAAACCAATAATCAGATAAAAACAGAACAAGTTTTTAATGAAACGTCCCAAGTATTGTGTAATTGGCTAATGGGCTGTATATTCCACACCACATTAGCTGCTTGCATAATACTCGGGACGTTTCTTGATGCATCAATTAGATCAATATCAGTCGTTTTTATTCTGTTGCACTGAGTTTTAGCGGTTACACAAGATTCTGATATAATCTAAATCATTTTTATCGGTGCATTTTTCTGTATACTATGGGCGGCACACCAAAATATTTTTTAAACGATGCGCTAAAATAGTATTCATTTTTTCTTGTCGAATATATTTGGCGGGCGCAATTCTTTCGGCACTTTTGAATTCTCTTGTTAGGTGCCGTACACTTACATGACAATATGTTGCGACATCTGTAACCGTTAACTCACGCTCTATGTTATCATTTATAAATTGTATTGCCGCAGATATAGAACGGTTGTTTAAGTGTTTATTTGATTCCTTGACAACGTTTTCTTTAAAACCGGAAATTCTCAGCAGCATAACAAGCATTTCAATATATCTGTTTTCAATTAGTATTGCTGACGATTGTTATTTATTTTTG
>USAR01000177.1 GCA_900552605.1 uncultured Oscillospiraceae bacterium
AACTGTGTAATGGGCGGCGTTTGCGTTACGCTCTACGGTTTCATAGCAGTATCGGGACTTAAGATGATTCAGGATGTCGACCTCAACGATAACAAAAACCTGTTTGTGGTTGCGGTAATCCTTATCTGCGGTATCGGCGGTCTTACCGTATCGTTCGGCAAGATTACAATCACGTCAATTGCTTGCGCACTTATTCTCGGTATTCTTGTTAACGTAATCCTCTCAAAGAAAAAAGAAGAATCCCAAAAAGCTGAATAATTCGGCTTATAAAAATTACATAAATTCCTTTTTGGAATATTGCAAAAGGCACTGCTTGCAAAAAAATGCAAGCAGTGCCTTATTCTTTTTAATATTTAAAATGATTTAATTGTCAAACAGCACTTAGCAACAGTGAAAGCTTTTTAAAAGGCAACGGACGTACCAAAAAGCTCTTTGCCGGCGCAAAAAATTGTTTTCCTGTGTCAGCCCGACAGAATAACACCGCACTTAAAAATACTAAGTGCGGCGTTATTTGTTGCTTGTAATTCAGTTAATCGAAATGTTTGGTGTACAATTTAAAAGCTGTATATTCCGCTTTCCACATCGTGCGTCTCGCCGTTCGGAAGCACTACCGTTGCACGGCTGCCGACAGGAATCTTGCACCAAAGCTTCATTGTGCCGTTTTCACGCGTCCATTTAACTTCGAAAACTCCGCGTACGGTTTCAAGCTTACAGTTGACACTTGTAATTCTTTCGTCGGCAATTGGTTCGATAATGGCTTTTTCATAGCAATTTTCGGCGTTTTTAATACCGGCAAGGTATTTGTAAAAATCAGCGCCGATTCCGCAAAACATTGAGTGTGAGCAGCTCATCATACCCTGCAGATTGTACCACTGCTCCCAAGCGGTTGTTGCGTCGCGACCGACGATCTGGTGACCGAAGCTTGGGTATGTGGTTTGGTGCAGAATATCATAAACAAGTGCTCTGCCGTCTGCTGTTTCCGAAAGAACCTCAATCAGCTTTCTTGTACCGAAAATACCTGTGTCTAGGTGAGAGTTGTCTTTTTCGCGAATGGATTTAATAAGCGCAGTAAGCACATCATCTTTTTGCTTGCCTTCAACCAAGCCGTTTGCAATTGCAAGCAGGTTGGGCGTTTGTTTACCTTCTGAGAACAGGTGAGTGCTTTCATCATAAAACTTCATATATTCGTCCTTTGCAATTTTTGCAAAGTGCTCATATGTTGCAATATCCTCGTTTTCGCAAAGTGCTATGGCAATTTCTTTCATCATTTGCATTTGCTTAAAGAACATTGCATAGCAGGTTTCCTGCGGAACCGAGAAAGAGTCCTCATATTCGTTTGTCGGGTTTGGCGCAGCCCAATCGCCGAAAGCTTTTTTAAAGCCGTTAAGTTTATGCATTTGGTAAAATGAGTTTGCAAGCGCACGCAGCTTCGGATAAATGCGGCGCAGCAGCTGCTTGTCGCCGTAGTATTTATACATTAGCCACGGCAGGGTTATATCGTCACCCGACCAATCGGTGTTGCCGTCGGTTGCAATACCTTTTGCAAGCCAGGTTTCAAAATAGTTGTGAGCATTGCAGTTCTGCATTGCCATTTCTTCGTAAACCTGTATGTCCATACTGCAAGGTGTGCGTTCATCACGCACGCCGGTGTCGGTCGGCCAGCTCATAAAGTTGGTTTTAAGAGTGCGGATAAAGTTCTGCTGAATGCGATTAAGCATATCGCTACTGCATTCAAAGTGACTTTCCGAGAACATATCAGTGCCGTAAACCAAGGCTTCTGCCGATACTATTTCGGCATTGCCCGTAACGGTGAATTCAACATACCTAAAGCAGTGGTATGTAAATTTAGGTTGATAGATTTCCTCGCCGTCACCTTTCAGAATATAGCGGTCGGTTACTTCGGCGTTGCGGTTTGTCCATGTTTGCAGCATGCCGTTCGGCAAGAGATTTTCTGCGTGCAGCATACGAACCTCAGTGCCGGGATCACCCTTAACTTTTATTTTAAGAACGCCTGAGCCGTTATATTTAAAATCGTAAATGAATTTGTTTTCTCCGATTTTTGTAATGCCCGCCGCAGGTCTTGTGCCGAGTATTTTAACAGGCGGTGTGAAAACAGGCTTTATTGTTTCGCTGAAATCCGCACGCACTGCGTTTTCCCATGCGGCGTCATTAAAGCCGGGACGATTCCAACCGGGCTGCTCTTTTCTTGCGTCATACCACTCGCCGTCGTAAATATGGTCAAAAACAACGGGGGAGCGGCTCCACTTCCAGTTTTCATCGGTGCAGATGTGCTGATAGGTGCCGTCGGTGTATGTAATACTTAAAAGTGCCCACAGGCGTTTTCCGCGGTGATATGCATTGCCAAAACGGAAGTTTTGGGAATAACCGTTGCCAAGCTGTACCGCAATTGCGTTATAGCCATCCCGCAGGTCGTTTGTAATATCGTAAGCCTTAAGATAAGAAATGTTGAATTTTGGGCAGCAGGCAGGCTCCATAACCGCATCTTCACAAATGGGTTTGCCGTTAAGATAAGCGTCATACCAGCCGCGGGATGTAATATAAAGCGTTGCAAATGCAATTTCATCGGATTTAAGTGCAAATTCGCGGCGGAAATACGGCGAGAAGCTGTATTCCTTTTCGCTTACACTCGGGCGAATCCAGCCGATGTGCGGCGGCTGATAATCAAACAATCCTGTGCGGAATGTGGTTTCGGTTTCGATATCACCTTCGGTTGTTTTTATTAAAACCTTAACGTAATACTGTGTATCACGTGCGAGTGCCGCACCACGGTATTCAATGTTATAGCAGTTTTCGGTTTCAACGAAACCTGTGTCCCACATTTCTTCATGAA
This sequence comes from uncultured Oscillospiraceae bacterium, assembly GCA_900552605.1. Taxonomy (GTDB): domain Bacteria; phylum Bacillota; class Clostridia; order Oscillospirales; family Acutalibacteraceae; genus UMGS1532. Next base: position 2,852 of record USAR01000177.1, read on the forward strand.
TCCACTCGTGTACGATTATGCGGTAGCCAAGCTGTTTAGCGCCGTTTTTGTCGGATTCCAACTGCCATGAAAATCTTGGATTGATAGTTTTAATGCCAACAGGAGCAACAACGTCTTCAACAGTGATTTTTTTAAGCTTTATTGCCATTTGCTTTCACCAACATTTTTAAAAATTTATTGCGCTTTCTAAAAAGAAAATAAAAAAGCGTAGCAATGTCATAAGACCTGCCACGCTTTATACTACTATAATAGGCAATAAATTACAAGTATAAAAACAAAAAAAGAGTTAAATATGTCAGTTTAGTCCAACTATCGTCGGCTTAGTCCAACTTTGTTTCATTTATAATATCAAAAAGCGCCGACCTTGTGTTAAGCTTTGGGTTTTCAATAACAACATCGAGCAGTTTTTCAAGAGTTGTTCCGATAGCCTCGCCGCTTATACCCGCGGCTTTCAGCTCACTGCCGCTTATGCACAGCATTTTAATATTTCTCGGATAATTTTCTTCCTCAGCTTTATCAAGCTTTTTTAAAAGCTCAAAGCTATTCTTGCCGTGCAGAATTCCATTTGCCGCAACAGCTTGTTCGGCACCGTCAAAGCCTATGATGTTAACCGTTTTCAAAACAAATGGGTACGATAGTTTGCTGTTTTCTATAATGCTTTGATACTCTGCGGTGTTTGCGGCAGTTTTTTTGCTGCATTTAAGCTTTTTGCAAACCTCATCGGATTGAGCTTTGCAAAGATGAATCAAAGCGGCAAGCCTTAACAGTGAGTTTTTCGGCATTTTGTCAAGCAGCTGTGCGCGCTCGATTTCTTTTAAGCCGAAATTTAGAAAACCGCCGTTTTCAATAAGCTCGCCGAGTCCCGACGGTTTTATTCCGCCAAGAGCTTTTTCGGTTTCCGCAAATACTCGCTCTGCACTTATTGTGTTTAATTTTTTAGCGTTTTTAAGAGCAGAGGCACGAGTGCTTTTTTCAATTTCAAAGCCGAGTGTGCTTGCAAAGCGGAATGCTCGCAAAATTCTCAATGCGTCTTCAGAAAACCTGCGATCGGGATCACCGACGGTTCTTAAGATACCTGCTTTTAAATCCGCACGTCCGCAAAATGGGTCGAAAACACCGCGCGACGGGTGATATCCCATTGCGTTTACAGTGAAATCCCGCCTTGATAGGTCAGTCTCAAATTTATTGGTAAAAGTCACATTTTCGGGACGGCGGTTGTCGCTATATTCACCGTCGATTCTGTACCGTGTAACCTCATAGGTTGTGTGTTTTAAAATAACTGTAACGGTGCCGTGCTTCAAGCCTGTCGGAACGGTGTTTTTAAAAATCTTTTCAATTTCTTCACATGGGGCAGAAGAGGCAATGTCATAATCCTTTGGTGT
>USAR01000178.1 GCA_900552605.1 uncultured Oscillospiraceae bacterium
CAGGCTTTGTCGGCGCTTCCGAAAAGCTCAATTTTTCTGATAACAGCTTTTTTAATGATCTCAACCACGATGTTGCGTGTTTCAAGATAACCTTTTCCGCATTTTAACGCTTCTTCCGTAGCCTCTTCACCGGCAGAGCAAAGGTCTGTGAAGATATTAACTTTGGAAATTCCGTTTTTTACGCTGTTTGTAAAATCGGTGTCGGAAAGACCCGAGCCGCCGTGCAAAACCAAAGGTACGTCAACTGTGCTGCGCAGCTCTGAAAGTCTTTCAAAATCAAGTTTCGGCTTAATTTTGTATTTACCGTGAGCAGTGCCTATTGCAACAGCAAGCGCGTCAACACCGGTTGCCTTAACAAAGTCGATAGCCTCTTTAGAAGTTGTGTAGCGATCGCTTGTGCCATTATCGCCGAAAGCAGCCTCGCCGACGTGACCGATCTCTCCTTCAACCGACGCACCCACCGCGTGTGCGATTCTGACAATCTCTTTCGTGTTTTCAATATTTGCGTTGTTGTCACCCAAAGAGCCGTCGAACATAACGCTTGTAAAACCGCATTTGAGCGCTTCAATGCAGCGTTCAAAGGTAAGACCGTGGTCATAATGCACCACAACAGGCACACTTGCACGCTGTGCCGCGGCGATAAGAGAGGGCGCAATAAGCTTTAGCTCGCCGTATTTAAGCAGTACCTCGGCAGTGCCGATAATTATCGGAGAATGCATTTCTTCTGCAGCTGATATTGCAGCTTCAAGCATTGCTGTATCGATTGTATTAAAAAGACCGACCGCATATTTTTCGGCTCGTGCTTTAGGTAAAACATCATTTAAAGTTGCAAGCATTTTTCATTACTCCTCAATTCTTACTTCGCGCACTACATTTGAATCGGTGAAAACATCGGTTTCATCGGTACTGTGGGTTGAAAATTCCGAAATAACCGCACCGTCCTTTCCTGCTTGAAACCAATGCTTTGTGTCGGGCATAATAGTGTATTGATCGCCTGCGTGCAACACTATTTCCCGGAAAACAGTAACCGTGGTTTCCGGCATTTTTGCCACTATGTTTGTGCTGTCACTGTCGCCTGAAACATAAAGATAAACCTCGCCTCGGCGGCATCTGAACGTTTCTTCCTTGCCCTCTGTGCTGTTTGTGGGAACGTGTCTGTGTTCGGGACAGGTCTGATAGGGCAGAAGCACCATTTCTTTTGCACAAACGCGGTCTGTGTTGACATATGTAAGAAGTTGTAATCCGATTTTTTCAATTTTGCCAAGCCCGAAATCAGCAACCTCAATACGATTCTTTTCATCCGCAGTAAGCGTTATATGCGCTTCTTCAAAATAGCGCAAAGCTTTTTTAACCTGTGCGTCGTATTCTTTTCTTTTCATAAACCGTTCAATCCTTTCATATCGAAAATTAAAATTACAGTTTCTGTCTTTTATAGCTTGCTGCAATATTCATAATCTCATCTTTTGTCTTCATTCCGTCAACGGAATTTTCGCTTAAAAGATTGCAAGCGGCGGCAGCAGAAGCAAATTCAAGCATTTTAATGTCGGAATAACCGTTATACAGCGAATATAAACAGCCTGCGCAAAATGCGTCGCCGGCACCCACACTTCCTTTGATTGCAGAAACGGGAATCTTAAGTGACGGAACAACTGTAAAAGCATCGGTTTTGATATCAAAGCAAATACCGAGTGTTTTTGTATGTACAACAACTTTTTGCTGAACGCCGCACTCCGCAGTGAGTCTTATTGCCTTTTTGATATTATCAATATGGATTTTGCCGTCTTGATCATACGGTGAAATATTCCAAATGCCGCAACATTCAATTTCATTTATAATAACGTAATCACAGTATTTGAGAGCAGGTACGATCGCGCTTTTGTAATCTGCTGTGCTGTCGCTTACAACATCGATTGATGTTTCAATACCGCGCTCTTTAACGTCGTGCAAAAAACGTGCCATAACGGTGCCATATTCACTGTCTGTTTTATCAAAGCTGTCAAGCAGCAGAATATAACCGATGTGAAGCATTTTGCACCCCAATGACGATATATCGATATCGTTTGGCGAAAACTCGGCATTAGCACCTCTTGCGTGGAAGAATGTTCTTTCTCCCGATGGAAGACTCATAACATCGCTGAAACTTGTGGGAGATGTGCTTGAAACGCTGACTTTGCCTGTGTCAATACCGAATTTTTGCAGCCTTGATATAACATATCTTCCGTATTCGTCATCGCCGATTTTGCCGATTGCACCGACGGGTATACTGCGGTCAATTTTTGCAATATCAATAGCGGTGTTCGGAACACAGCCGCCCACGCTTCTTGATACTGAAAGTATATTTGAAAGCATACCTTGCTTCGGATAGTCGTTAACTGTCTTTACAACATCAGTAAGAATGTTGCCCGCTATTGCAATTCCTTTTCTTTCGCCTGTCATAAGATAGTCGATGGAAACACAGAACAGCTTTGCGAGCTCCGGTAATTGTGTTATTTCCGGATAGCCCAGACCGTTTTCCCATTTGCTCACTGTTTTATCGCTGACATTAAGCCGCTTTGCAAGCTCAAGCTGAGTCAAACCGTTTCGCTTTCGCAAAGATGAAATCGTATAACCTACACTTTTGGCATCCACAAGCGCTCCCCCTTAGAAAGTACTTAGTCTTACTACGATTATTATATAAGCTCTAATGCCAAATGTAAACCTACTTACGGCAGAGCGTAATCGTTGAATTATTCGCTTTTGTCAGCAAAAACTCTACTAAGCGCATAGCTGTATATTTTTTTGATATAAATGAAACATATTTATCTTATAAACAATAAAAAACTGTTGCATATATTGTTTTTAATCTTGAAAATTACAAAATTGTATGGTAAAATATACCAAAAAAAAACTTGTTTTTATACACTTAAATAGGCTGACAAAAATGGGCGTAACCATAGTTTCTTGCCGATATTATTTTTTTTGATTATTTCTAAAGGTCGGGGTTTGTTAAGTTCATAAAAAGTGAAGATGCTTGACAAATACAACAAGTTGTGCTATTATATGAACTTGTTAAATATTTTAAATTTACTGAAGGAATAAAGGGCAATTAAGTATTTTAGATTTGCCTGTGCGGTTTATCTTTATGCTTTAGTTTAATATTTGATTTAACACGGAGGAAAGAAAAATTGAAATTTGGCAATGAAGTGTTGTTTTCGGAAAATGTATCACTTGACATTAAGGAGACATATGAGGAGTATTTGGAGCAGGGTTATCAAAATGAGAAAGCATTTATATGCACCTACAATAGTTATAAAAACCTGTTCGGCAGTGGAGAAGAACCATTGTTTTGGTATGCTATTGCAGATGCGCAGTGGAAATACGGCAGACTGAGTGAAAATGTAAAGCAGAAGGCGCTTAGCCTGATTGAGAATAATGCAGGCGAGGAACTGCAAAAGAGCACTTACGGCAGGAGAGAATGGAGAAACGCACTTTGCGAGTTAAAAGAGCAGTTGTGCTCCGAGCAGCCGCCTGAAAAAGATTTTTGCAAAAGCTGTATTGCCGAAAAAGCCGTTTGGAAAATCGGCGACATATACGCTTACAGGTTTCACACAGAAAGAGCTGAACGCAACGGACTTTTCGGCAAATACATAATGTTTCAAAAGGTTTGTAATTACGTTGATGAATTTAACGGTGCAGAGTTCTCGGTTATCAGAGCATATGATAAAATTTTTGATTCATTGCCGAGCGGCAGTGTTTTACCAACGCTTGCAAAGCTTGACCCACTGCCACTTATAACAAGGGAAGAAGCGGCTATGTTCGGCGAGTTCAGCTTTGCGGTTACTGAGCAGTATATCAATACTGTTATGTACGTTAAGCCGGACTTTGAGTTTCCGAATGATTACCTTACTTTCGTTGAAAGCGGAAAAGCAGAAGTGCCGTGTTCCGATATAAGCTTCGGTGAGTGTGATTGGGGAAAAGACGGCATAGACGACAAATTGATCGATGTTTACGAAAGCCGTCACGGGATATGATTTACAGTATAGAGAACATATAACAATAAACGCCTGACGGCTGTTGCGACATTATCGCAAAGCCCTTTTTGGCGTTTTATTTTTTCTTTTTTATAAATTTTTTTCGTTAGATTTTTCAAAATATTTTGCAAAACAGCCTCGTCTGCAGCGTCGCTCGCGCGCAGCGCGCCTCGCCGAAGGCGAGGAAAGAGTCGCCTTCG
>USAR01000179.1 GCA_900552605.1 uncultured Oscillospiraceae bacterium
CTTGATTCCATCTGCATAAGCTGCTGCACAAACCAAAAAGATTGGCAAGCTTCATAAAAGCTCTCGGCTCCGTTTTCGGGAACCTTTGCGCAGTTTTCCGAAATTTGTCTCAGCTCCGCTTCTCGTTTGGAATCGCCGCAGCTTGCCGCCATATTTCTTGCCAGCTCGCTGTAACGCTTTGCATAGCCTATAACTGCCTGACAGCTCAAAATAACCGCGTTTAAAAAGTGGTGGCGCTTTGCATAGTCTCCGTCGAAAAGGCTGAGCTTCGCAAGCTCCTCTTCAGCCTCGGCGATAATGCCCTTGTAGCCGATCTTAAGCACCTTTTCATAGTTTACGCAAACGTGACCTATGCCGTTGTAAAAGTAGTTGCCCGGAGTGAAGAAATCGTGCTCCATTGCAAGCAGCGTTTCCGGCGCCATATAGCTCGTGGCAAGCTCACTGCTCGTTTTACCCTTCCAATACTTGTAAACCTCGCTTAAAGTCGCTTTTGTTTCATCGGAAATATAAAACGGGTCGGCTTCACGCGTTGATAAAGTATCAAATTCATCTTCGAGCCAAGAGTATGAATATTCCGGAAAAACCTGACAGCTTCGCGGATGCACGGTAGAGCTGCCAACGATAAGCTCGTCTTCCCTGATAGTTATCGGTATCTCTTTAAGAATGTGAGCGAATGCCTTTGCACGCCTTGTGATAACGGGTTCTGCCTCGGTTTGCTTGTACGATTCTGTAAGCAACACCGCACGGTCTGCCTCAACCACAGGCATATCTTTAAAAGTCATATCAATAAGCCTTGATATTCGCTCTGTTTTTTCGCAGTTGTAATCTGTATACTGCACTTGCCGCGCTCCTTTCCGAAATCATTTTTTTCAAAATGTCGACGTTAAATCTAACGCCGCTGCGCTTTTGCCTCGGCACTTTTTTTCATTGAAAAAGTGCCGCAAAAGCGATACTTAAATCTTAAATGCTAAATTATTTTGAAAGCTCTGCCAAAACCTTTTTGGTAATTGCAGCAACTAAGTCGCTGTCGGCAGTGCCTGCTGTGCCGCAACTGCAGCTGCCTGCATTATCCTTGCAGCGGCATTTATCGGTGCCGAGATTGGGGCACTTTTTGCATCCGGGGTGACGACCGGGCATATTGAATTTCTTTCTGAGTTCCATAAGCTTTTCAAGCTGCTCGCAAGGAATCTCATCAATATTGCCGCCGTTAAGCTGCTTTGCTGCCATACAAATCTTTGCGTTAAATTCAACCTCTTCCATTGTGAAGAAAGCCTTTGTAAGAGTATTGCCAACGGTAAGAGCACCGTGGTTTTTAAGAAGGAATGCATCGTGATTCTGAATGTAGGGATTAAGAGAATCCGGAATTTCCTCTGTTGAAGGTGTGCCGTAATCGCAAGTAGGAACAGCGCCTATTGTAAGCACAGCTTCGGGAAGAATGTATTGATCAAGCTCAATGCCTGCAACCGTGAAAGCTGTTGCGATCGGGGGATGAGCATGAACAACCGCCTTAACGTCGGGACGCTCGCGATAAACACGCAAGTGCATCTTAATTTCAGAAGAAGGATTAAGCTTCCCCTCAAGCTTCTTGCCCGTTCCGTCGATACGGATAATCATATCGGGTGTCATAAAACCCTTTGAAACACCTGTGGGAGTGCAGTAAAACTCGTTGTCGTTAACCTTAACGGAGATGTTTCCGTCGTTAGCGGCAACAAAGCCGTCGTTGTAAATTCTTCTGCCTATTTCGCAAATTTCTTTTTTGATTTCATACGGTGACATAATTTTCAAACTCCTTTAGTTTAATTATTAATTACTGTTTTGTGTTTTATACTAATGCTGCAGTGTCCTGTGCAATCATATATTCCTCATCGGTCGCAATAACAAAAACCTTGACCTTTGAATCGGGTGCCGAGAGCTCTCCGCTTTCGCCGCGTTTCATATTGTTGTTGCGGTCAACATCAAACTTGATTCCCAAAAACTCCATATTTTCGCAAACCTTTTCGCGAAGCAACGGGTCGTTTTCGCCGATGCCTGCCGTGAACACAACAGCATCAAGACCGTTCATAACGGCGGCATAAGAGCCGATGTATTTCTTAATGCCGTAATACTGAATGTTCAGTGCCAGCTGAGAAAGATAGTCGCCCTCAAGTGCCATATCGTTAACGTTTCTTGAATCTGATGATTTTTCCGAAACGCCCAAGAGACCGGACTTTTTGTTTATGATATTTTCAACCTCGTCTATTGAATAGCCGAGAGTTTTAACGAGGTAAGGGATAATGGTAGGGTCGATATCGCCCGAGCGTGTGCCCATTTCAATGCCGGACTGCGGAGTAAATCCCATTGAAGTATCCACCGCAACACCGCCGTCAACAGCAGTTATAGAAGAGCCGTTTCCGAGGTGACAGGTAACGATCTTAAGCTGTTCAATCGGCTTGTCCATCATCTCGGCGCACTTAGCCGCAACGTATCTGTGAGATGTGCCGTGAAAACCGTAACGCCTTATTTTGTGCTCCTTGTAAAGCTCGTAAGGCAGCGGATAGATATAAGCGTAATCTTTAAAATCTGAATAAAACGAAGTATCAAAGGTTGCCGTCATTTTAACATTAGGCATAAGCTTGCGGCAAGCTTTCATACCGGTGATTGCAGGCGGTCCGTGCAGAGGGTTGATGTTGACTATGGACTCAAGATACTTAATCATCTCGTCGTCCACCACTGCCGAGCGACGGTATTTTTCACCGCCGTGCGCAACACGATGTCCTACGGCGCTGACTTCATCGATGCTCTTAATAACTCCGAGCTCACTGTCGGTAAGCAGATCGATAACTTCTTTCATTGCGTCCTCGTGGTTATTAAGCGTTACCTGCTTTTTAAAAGGCTCGCAACCGGGACGCTTGTGGGTCACCTGTCCGTCTACGCCGATTCTTTCGCAAAGTCCTTTTGCCAAGACTTTGCCAGACGGCATATCGAACAACTGATACTTAAGCGAAGAGCTGCCTGCGTTCAGTATCAGTATTTTCATTATTATCCCTCCGTTTTCGGCGGATTTCGATTGACATATGCGAAATCCTTATGTATACTTAAGTAAAAGCGGTTTCGCTGAAAGCTTTTTTCGGAAACAGTGCCGCAAAATGCTTCTTCCCCACTTTTGTATGGCATTATTATAATACATTTGAGCGTGTATGTAAACTATCGGCGGTAAAATAGATGAAAAAACATCATTTTTGCTCGTTTTGCTCAAAAGCGCTCATAAATAATCACGTATTGGAGCTGATACCTTGCTTCCGCTTGAAAGACAGGAAAAAATATTGGAAATTCTATCAAAAAGGAAAGCGATAACGGTTGATGAACTGTGCTCTGAGCTGTATTCAAGCGGAGCGACAATAAGGCGAGACCTTGCCGCGCTTGAAAGCAACAGATTGATACACAGAACTCACGGCGGCGCGGTGTTTATCGACGGCACCGCAAACGACTTTCCGCTGACATTGAGAGAGAGCAAAAATATGCTGCTTAAAGAGCGCATTGCCGCAAAGGCATTGCCGCTTATTCACGACGGAATGACACTGTTTATGGATTCAAGCAGCACAGTCAACGCCGTGGCGGAAAGGCTTAACGGATTCAGAAATTTAAGAGTTGTTACAAACGGCATTAAAACCTGCAATATTCTTTCCGAAAAAGAGGGTGTTGAAGTATACTGCACCGGCGGCAAGCTGCGTGAAAACGCAAAATCTCTGACGGGTGCTGCGGCGCTGCGCTCTATCGGCGGCTTTTATGCCGACCTCACCTTGTTTTCCTGCCGCGGAGTAATGCCCAACGGCGGTTTCAGCGATACAAATGAGGACGAGGCAGAGCTTAAACGCGCATATATGCGCAATTCCGATAAGGTGATTTTACTTTGTGATTCAACAAAGCTCGGAAAAAAGTATTTTTGCAAAATCGGAGAGCTTCAGGAGCTGTGGCAGCTTTTAACTGATATCGACTTGCCGGCAGAATACGGAACATTTCCGAATGAGGGCTGAAAAGCGGCATAATAAAGCCTTGTTTTAAATTGTAAAGAAAAAACAGGGCTTTATAAGTGATTTTTTAAAAAAGTCTTGACAAACTCGTCAAATAGTGTATAATATTTAACGTTGCGTAAACAATTTAAAGAGATAGCGGAATTGTGTAACGGTAGCACGACAGACTCTGACTCTGTTTGTTGGGGTTCGAAT
>USAR01000180.1 GCA_900552605.1 uncultured Oscillospiraceae bacterium
AACCTTTATGCCCCAGTTCAAATCTGGGTGGTGCCTCCATGATTGTGCGACTATAAAGCACAAAAGACGAAAACCCTTGAGAAATCAAGGGTTTTCAGCTTTTTCAGAGAAAATTTTAATAACTTATTTTTAGGGCACAAAATTTAATATATCGCTCGACCAGAAGGACTCGAACCGGGGATAAGATAAATTCCCGATTCCAAGTCCGTTTTTTTATTCTTATCCAATCCTCTACCCCTCCACATGGATTCGAACTAAAGTTAAATATTTAAGACCGTAATTTCTTTATTACATATATAAAGAATTTGCGGTCTTTTTTTATGCCCATATACACTTCTCCTATCAGATGTCTGCAAGGTATTTCTTCCTTTCAACCCTGCAGACCGTACATAGCCGTATGTATTAACGGCGAAGAAATATAGGAGGTAAATATTGTGAGCTGCAAAGTAATTGCAATCGAAAACCAGAAAGGAGGCACGGGAAAATCCACTACGGCATTGAATCTCGGAGTTGGGCTTCATAACGCCGGTAAAAAGGTTTTGCTTATCGACGCTGACCCGCAGGGTTCGTTGTCAATCAGTCTCGGTATTAAGCGACCCGACGAGCTGGACATTTCCCTTGCAACGGTTATGGGAAATGTAATCGACAACAAACCTTTTGAAGATGATTTCGGTGTTATCCACTGTTCGGAAGGCATTGACCTTATGCCCTGTAATGTGGAACTGTCCGGTATCGAAAGTTATCTGTTTACGGTGATGAGCCGAGAGTGCATTATGAGAACCTATGTAAATCAAATAAAAAAGAACTACGACTATATTCTCATAGATTGCACCCCGTCTCTCGGACTCCTGCCAATCAATGCTTTTGTAGCGGCAGACAGTATCATTGTACCGAGCCAGCCGAGGATATTATCTACAAAAGGTCTTGACCTGCTCTTGCGTACCTATTCTCAGGTTAAGCGAGGGATAAATCCCGACCTGAAAATCGACGGTATTCTCTTTACAATGGTAGACGCACGAACTGTAAACGACAGATCGGTTATTGAGTCAATGCGCGAAACCTTTGGAATGAAAATCAATGTGTTTGACACCTTTATCCCGGCTTCCGTCCGAGTGACCGAAGCCAATATGGAGGGTAAGAGTATCTTTGCCTATGACAATAAGTGCAAGGTTGCGAACGCATACCGAAACTTGACGAAGGAGGTGCTGGACATTGCCGCGCGTGAAAAAGCTCGATTTAGGGATGACGGCTCTCGATGAGCTGTTTATGAATGACAAGGAGCGAGCCGAAAACAAGCTCCCCAAAATCTTTGATATTCCGCTTTCGGAAATTGACGATTTCCCCGATCACCCTTACCGCGTCCTTGATGATGAGGATATGCAAAACCTAATGGAAAGTATCAGAGACCGAGGTGTAATCACACCGGCTATGGTACGCAAAAAGGACGACGGCAGATATGAAATGATTTCGGGACACCGAAGAAAGCACGCATCCGAACGGCTCGGACTGGAAACCCTGCGTTGTGAGGTTGTAGAAGTCAGCCGTGACGAAGCCATTATTTTAATGGTTGACAGTAATGCCCAACGGTCGGAAATTTTGCCCTGTGACAAAGGACGAGCCTACAAAATGAAGTTGGACGCAATAAAAAGACAGGGACAGAGAACGGATTTAACTTCGGACCCAGTGGGACCGAAGTTAGAGAGATCGAATACTGAACTCGCTGAGGAATCCGGTGACAGTACAACACAGATCAAAAGATATATCCGTCTTACTTATCTTGTCCCCGAGCTTCAAGAGTTTGTGGATAAAGGTCAGATGAAAATGCGTCCTGCGGTGGAGCTTTCGTATCTCGATGAAGAAACTCAGCGAGATATTGTTGACCGTATTGACGAAACCGAAGCGTTTCCGTCACACGACCAGGCAATCCGTATCCGCAAGGCGTTTGAAGCCGGAGAAATCAACTACGATAAGGTTCAGGACATTATGGCGGAGGAAAAGCCCAATCAAAAACCGAAATTCAAGTTTTCTTTTGACCGGCTGAAACCGTATATCCCCAAGGACTATAACGACAGAATGGCAGAGGATTATGTTATAAAGGCTCTTGAATACTATCAGAAATTTTTAAGGAAACAACGGGAGCAGGCAAGGTAATAAAGAGTGCGCACGAGGCTGAGAGAGCATTGCTTTCCCGGTCTTTTTTGTTGCCCTGCTTGCAATTTCACTCATATAAAAATCTACACGGAAAGGAGGAAAAAACAGTATGCAGTTTGATGTTAAAATCCGCAAGGTCATCGAGAACGGCAAGCCCCTCAAGGCGGTTGCTTCCGTAACTGTGGACGGCGCTTTTGTTATCCACAATGTCAGAGTGATCGAGACCGAGAACGCAAAGTTCGTTGCAATGCCTTACGCAACCTATCAGGATGCCGAAGGCAAGGATGTACGCCGTGATATCGTTCATCCCATCAAGTCCGAAGTCCGCAAGGCTTTGGAAACCGCTGTGTTTGCTGCCTACGAGCAGAAGATCAGCGAAAAGGCTGAATAATGACAGCCCAAAAAAGAATACCCAACTAAAAAATAAGGAAAGAATGAGGTAAAATTTATGTTCAAGAAAATCAGAAACAAGGTTAATTCCATGGTTGCAACTGCTAAGGCAACCGTCGCCGCAAAGAAGGCTGAGGGTTATGTTGACTCCGGCGTAAAGATCCTTATCGCCGTTATTATCGGTGCGCTTCTGCTTGCCGGTTTGTATGCACTGTTCAACACCACAATCATGCCCACTGTGACCACAAAGATCACCGAGCTTTTCTCGTATAACGGCTAATCCGTAATACACCCCAAAATTAAAAAAGAAAGAATGAGGTAAAAGAATATGTTTAAGAAAATCAGAAACAAGGTTAATTCCGCAGTAGCTGCGGTAAGAGCGACTGTTGCTTGCAAGAAGGCTGAGGGTTATGTCGATTCCGGCGTAAAGATTCTCATCGCTGTAGTTATCGGCGCACTCCTGCTCGGCGGACTGTATTTGCTGTTCAACGGCACCATTATGCCCACCGTGACCACCAAGATTCAGGGACTTTTCAACTACGCAGGTTAAACAACGACGGCGGGGTGTCAATAGCGGCACCCCGCCGCCTATTTTACTTTGAAAGGGGCGCATTGAATGCATTTGATGATTCGACCTATTATGCCGTATGATATACCGAAGCTTACGGAAAACCCGTTTGTTCTCATAAGCGGCTTTGTGCTGGTGATTACGGTTGTGCTGATTGCCGTTGTTCTCAGCAGGTATTCTGCCGAAGCATATAAAGGCAACAGGAAAAAAGCGACGCTCTTCTTTGCCGGTATTACGGCATTTGTAACCCTTATACTGTTCTGTTTTTTTGGATGTGCTGCAACTGCGGTCAAGGGATGTATTTTCTGCCTACTCCTCCTATTCTCCTCTTATGAGGATATACGGGTAAGAGAGTGCGAGGACTATGTCCATTTAATGATCGTGATTGCAGCGTTTATCGGAACGGATATGGCGGCTTTGCCGAATATGATTTTGTCGGCTCTGCTTGTAGGCGGTATTATGGTTGTCACTACTGTAATAACCAAAAGTCAAATGGGCGGTGCGGATATTAAGCTTTCCGCCGCCTGTGCTTTTTTGCTCGGAACCGTACAGGGTTTTGCCGGACTGATGCTCGGACTTATCGCCGCAATTATCGTAAACATCATTAAAAACAGAAAAAAGAAAACAGAGGGATTCCCCTTGATCCCATACCTTGCCGTCGGGTTTATGACGGCATATTTTATGTAGAAACAGGAGGTTCAATATGAAGAACAGAACAATTATCGGTATTGTCTGTATGATTCTTGCGGTTGCCATGACCTTTGCTGTCGCACCACTTGTAAACCGTCTGACAAGCGCTACAACTACGGTTGTTCGGCTCAAACAGGAAGTCGGCAGAGGTGCAAAGATTACAGCAGAACAGGTTGAAACCGTCAAGGTTAAGACAGATACCATGCCGCAGGGCGTGTATGTTAACACCGCTGATGTTATCGGTAAGTATGCTTCTTCTACCCTTTACGCCGGAGATATTCTCACAAAGGCAAAGCTAACGAAGGATGCCAACAGCGCAGATGATGTCTTTGCAACGCTTGACGGCAGTAAGGTTGCGGTCAGCGTAACCATAGAT
>USAR01000181.1 GCA_900552605.1 uncultured Oscillospiraceae bacterium
CCAACTGATGGCAAGAGCTGCACTTATGGCGGATACTCTTTACGGAACTCGCTCCAAAATCGGCGGCGAAAAAGTAGTAATGCCTAAATTTTTCCCATTACATGCATACGGGTATACATCGAGTGCCTCAAGCAACAACAGAGTTTCGTATAACAGCAATTTCCTTGCGGATACAAAGTATCTTTACAGGCTTGCGCGCCACTACTTTGATAGCTCATCAATATCTGCTGCCGAAAACCAAACTAATATAGATAAAGTAAAAAAAGCAGGTGCAAACTATTCAATTTTGCAAAAAATAGTTTTTGGCGGAACGATATACACAAGCTCAAGTATAACATATCCCGACAAACGCGGCGAAGTTAAAAATGTCGATGTCAAAGGTATTGTTCATATGAATATATACGACGGTATTTCTGAGGACACAATTCAAGAAAGAGCATATAAAATATTAGGACTTGCAATTCATCTTGCGGGCGATACATATGCTCACAGAGTTCGTGTTCCTGTTTCTTCGACGGAAAGCGGAGGATGCTTTAATACAATGCCGGCAAACAAAGGATTTGAAACAAAGCATAAATGTACATACAACGCATCAATGATGTATGGTCTTTTAAAGGAAAATTCAAACAATAAAAGCGTCTGCAAATGTTTTGCCTGCTTCAAAAAAGGCGTTGCTGCTGCTCACGTTGAATTTAGAGATATTAAGCGTTTCACTGATGCCAATTACGACGACAACGTAAACTTCTATGCAAAACGTTTCTCGATTGCAACCAAACACGCAACCGATACCCTTATTTCTCAGTTTAAAAACAAAAAAGACTTCACGCTGTTTGTCTTCCTGCCGAGCGATACTTCTTACGTATTAAAGCTTAACTATCTGCGCGGATATGTTGACGATACAGGTATGAATTGGGACGGCTTACAGCAAAGTACACGTGACAAAGTTTTAAAACTTTCAACAGGTTCTCTTATCTAAAGTTGCAGATTCACAAGATTGAACTATTGAAATAGTTTAGCTACCTTTTGGCGCAATTGCTCGGTGTAATTATATAATCGGGCAATTGTGCCTTTTTATTCACTAAACAATAAAAATTATTGACTTTTCTCGAATTATACTATATAATGTATCTAGAAAATGATTTACACATTTCAAAAATGGAGGTGCTATAAAAATAATAATTGTTTTTTACTATGACATATTCAAAAAGCAGGTATAAACAACCATGTATCGTAATGTTACGGAGGGCTATTTATGAAACGTATTATAGCGGTTTTTTTAACACTTGTTTTGGCATTTTCTTCCCTTGTTTGCTTTGCAAATGCCGAAACTACGGAAGATAGATTCAAAAAATGGAATAAAGCATTCGGCGGTTACATTTCAGTATGCAACGTCGGAGATTGGGTTTACGCAACATATACCGATGTAAAAACAGTTAACGGAAAATTGGTATCATTTAGCGGTCAGTCCAACGAACTTGTTGGATACATAGGAGATAAAACCGATATTACATTACCGTCAAATGTTTTGATTTCCTGTTTTCATACATTAAGCAATGTTAAAACGATACGAGTACCAAAAGACACAGTGTTTTATTATGAAAATTGTTATATTTCTTACGAAAATTGCTTTTATTTTAAATCAATAGAATCGTTGGAAAAAATAATAGTTGATAAAGAAAATAAGAGTGCTGAGTCAAAGAACGGTGTGTTATACAGCAAAGGAAAAAAAGAACTGTATTGTTACCCGGCTTCAAAAAAAGGTAAGTCATTTACATTGCCCGGAACAATTAAACGATTTGATTTTAATAAATTCAATAATACAAAGTATCTTCAAAACCTTACAATTCCAAACACAGTAAAAGAAATTACAAGCGGCACTAATCGTTGGGATAATCCCACAATTAAAAATGTGTATTTTAAAAATGACAGCATTAAAATAAGCGGTATTGAAATACCGTATTACGATGACGATGGATATTATAGAATATCTCTTCCGAACGCAAAAATACATTGTTTTAAGGGCAGCACTATAGATAAGTTTCTTCATAAAAAACTAAATAATAAGCTGATGCAAGAAGTGATGGTAGGAAAGATGGATACATACGGCTTAACCGAGCTCTCCTGCAAAAAGATATGCTATCTTTCCAAACCGAAAGCTCCTAAAGCTGTTGCAATTAAATCTGCAAAATATACCAAGAAAAACGGCGTAAAAATTACTGTAAACAAATACAAAGCAACAGGTGTTAAGGTATACAGATTAAGCGGTAAAAAATACAAATACATCGGCTATACTCATTCAAGAACATTTGTAGATAAAACTGCAAAGACCGGCAAGACCTATAAATACAAAGTTCGCGCTTATAACAAGAAAAACGGTATTGCAAAAAACAGTTCATACAGTGTTGTTACAAAGATTAAAACATCAAAAAAAGCAAAGTGATAAAACTTAAAAAAATCAGTTAAACAATACCGCTGCGGTCTATCAAATAAGCCGCGGCGGTATTGTTTTATAATTACAATTAACTATATCTAAAGAACAACCTAACCCTATATTATAGCTTGCCTAATCGTTTATTCCGACTGTATCAATTCAGCACATATCCGGAAAAAACAAGAAAAAGCGGCAATAAACTGTTGAAATAACAGCGATAATGGTATATAATAATACTTAATGTAAAACATTAAAGGAGGTTAAAAGGTTTTGGAACACGACGCACTTGAAGCCGGTGTATACGGCGGTCTTACCACAAAAGACGGAATTCGTCTTTTAATTTGCTATATCATAAGAAACCTTGAAACTCCTATTCCCCGCAATAAGTTTTGCGAGGAGATTTATGCCGACGGCATAGCAAATTACTTTGAGCTTCAAGAGGCTTTTTCGGAGCTTGAAAAGAAACAGCTGATTTATGAGCTGCCCGATAAAAAAGATTATTATAACGCAACGCAAAAAGGTCTTGAGACCGTGCACGAGCTTAAAAAGATGATACCTGAATATGTCAGAGAACGAGCATTTTTCGTCGCTGAAAAGATGATGCGCCGCATTCGTTATCAAGAGCAAACACAAGTCAGTACAGAAAAGCTTGAAAATGGCGATTACATTGTTTCCTGCACCGTTAAAGAGGGCGATAAGGTTATGATGTCCGTAAGTCTTAATGTACCCGATTATGACACGATGCAAAAGGTTAAGGATATATTTTACGATTCACCCGAGGCGGTTTATGCAGGAATTATTGAACTGCTTACCCACGAAAAAATGAACTTTAAAGGTGCCCAACCAAAATTTTTGGATAAATAACGGCTTTTTTTAAAATAACACTTGATTTTTTATCGCAATACAGTTATAATATCATAGTCGGCTTGGAGAGATGGCTGAGTTGGTCGAAGGCGCACGATTGGAAATCGTGTAACGGCTTAAACCCGTTCAGGGGTTCGAATCCCCTTCTCTCCGCCAAAAAAGAAACGACGGTTTTCGAAAGAATATCGTCGTTTCTTTTTCTCATTATCATTTTACCGTAATCAGAAAAATCGGAAAGTATTAAAAGATACTTTCCGATTTTTTTACTTTTTAGGCTTTAAATTATGCAATATATTTCACGCATCAAAGGTGAAAAGTTATCTTTTAAGCAGTATATCAGCTTCGTACTTTTCAACCTCTTTGTACCAGCCTTCATCGCACGGAACGCCGCACTTTTCGCAATACATTTTCCAAACAGCACCGAAAGGCATTGTTTTAAGCTCTTCTTGCAAAACAAAAAGCTTTGTGAGCTCGTTATTATCCTGGAGCTTTTTAAACTCAGCATTCGGAGTGAGCATTGCGCTGAGAAGTGCTTTTTCCCAATTGCGAATACCGATGCACCACGCAGCAATACGGTTAATACTTGCATCAAAATAGTCAAGCGCCATATAAACGCGGCTGAGTGCGTTATTACGTACTATTTCAAGCGCCATCTCTTTCGTTTCATCATCTAGACGAACAACGTGGTCGGAATCCCAACGCACTCCCCTTGTTATATGTAGCGCAATTTCCGGATAGAAGCAAAGAAGCGCGGGGATCTTATCGGAAACGACCTCTGTGGGGTGATAGTGGCCATTATCCATAAGCGGAAGACAATTCTTATGGCTTGCAGCAAAGCTCAAAGTAAACTCAGCAGAACCTACAG
>USAR01000182.1 GCA_900552605.1 uncultured Oscillospiraceae bacterium
AAGATTGGAACAAAGCTCTTTATAAAACGGGCGCGCCGTGCCAAGACGAGGGCTTATATGCGGTTGAGCCACAGTGCAGGAATTCAGCTTATTAAGCAGCCAAGCATTGAGCGGCGATATTGCTAAAAAGAACCTGCGCCGGTATTACACTACAATTGAATAATATGTGTCGGCTTAACAGCACCCGGCAAGCTCTGCGGCTATACCAACCGTCTTTTTTGCAAAAAACTGATTGAAGCTGAAAGCTGTACTTTTGGCAGAGTTCAAAATAAATGCAGAAAAATTCTGAAAAACGGTTGGCGCTGTGCGCTAAGCGACTCGCCTCAGACCGGGCTGTTCGGCAGTGGTTTTAGGCTGCGTGTGATATGGTTAAGTTACTGCCTAAGGACGGCAGTAAAGCGGTAAGCCGACTTAGTCTGTGCGCTGTAACCCAACCGATAGAATCCCACGCTCCCCGCGCGGCGCGCCCGTTTTTTCAGCAGCCTTTCTTTTTTAGTGTTTGCAAGAGCTAAAAACGGGCAGCAAAATTGCTGTGCGGTTTTGCCGTCGCCTTAAGGCGACGGCGCCGCGCGGGAGCGTGGGATTCTATTCGGTTGGATTTTCAGCAGTTTTCAAGTGCCCGAAAAAAGGAAATCGTTAAGAGCTGAGACAATCAAAACAGCAGAGCCGACTTTACATACAGTAGTTTATTAAGTACGCTAAGCAAAACAGCACTCATTTACCGTAAAGCCACGATAAAAGAGTGCTGTTATTGTTGTTTACCGCCGTTGCGGAAAGCAGCGTGTCTTTTGTATTTTGGTTTTGCAAACATGGGGAGTGATAGCCGCTAATTGGCTGCCGCCGCTAAGCGAGGGTACTAAGCTGCCGCTTGAGCTCGCGCACTGCTGCTTGCCGCTGTTTTAAGCCGCAAGGGAACCACCCGGCAGCAACAATATATAATTTGCAAAAAACCAATGCAAGCGATAGTAATAACATTCCTTGCCGCGCCGCAATATTATTCACCGTCACTTTTGTCGCTGTTTTCAATAGCGCTTGCTATATCCTCGGCGGTTGGAATGTCGTCAAGCTGCGGCACATCGTCAATCATCTTTGAATACGACGACGTAATCGGGGGCTTTTCGCTATCGATTTGCTGTGAGACCATAGATTTTAAGCGCAGTCCTTTTGCGTTCGGCACGCCAAGGAAAAGCACCGCAGTGCCGCCGAGCAGTAACACTGCACCGGCAATAAAAATCCAAATGCCTGCGTTTGAAAGGCCTTTGCTGAAATAGTAATTGTTAAGCATTCCGTTTTCGTCAATTGTGTAATAGATGTAAAACGTCGCGCCGTCTTCGTATTTTTTGGCGCTTACAGGCACGCTGTATTTATAAATACCGACAGAGAAATATGCTTCTGCTTGCTTGTCTTTGACCTTTACAAGCGCAACCGATTCCTTAAGCTTTTCCGATTCGGCTGAAACGTTTGCGGAAACAGCAACACCGGTTACAAGCAGCGCAATACCGAGCGCCGCCGCGGTAACGGCAATTATTGCCTCGCGTTTTTTAAGCTTTACCTTATGCTTTAGGGCAGCTGCCGCATTTTTAATAGCTTTAAGCGCCGATTTTAAAGTGCCGGAGGCCTGCTTTCGGATATCTGTTTTCTGCGTTTTATTTTGCTTGCTCGCAAGTAATTGCAATTGCTTTTTACTTTTTTTGTAAAGCTTTGTGGTGTCGGCAGCAGCTTCGCCGATGCTGTCGGACGCACTGCCGGCACTAAAAAACATCTCGCCGTTTATAAACTCGGGTGCTTTAAGCATTGCTGTCGCTGCCAGCGCAATAACCAGCACTGTGCGGTCGGAATTGAGCAGATCAAGCACAACCTTGTTTTTGTTAAGAGCCGCAAACGCTGAGGTTTCGCTGTTAAGACATATGCGTGCGCCTCTTTTCTCCGGCACGACCTCAGCGGTGCCGTCGGCGGTTTTAAGCATATTGCCCTGACGCTTCAAAACGCCTATCGGCACATCAAAAGCGCTTACCTTAAGCCCGCCGTTTTCCTCTGTGCAGGTAACAAGCTCGCTTACGCCAAACTCGTCATAAACAGCAAGTTTAAACTGCGGCTCGTTTGCCGATTTAAAGGTGTACTGGACATTGCCGTCTGAATCGAGCACCGAGCCGTTTCTTTTAAGATCCAAAAAAAGAGTCATAAACGTGCCCCTTTCTATAATGCCGCGTTGCGGTCTTTTTCAATTTGTTGCTGTAATTCCTCAAGTGAATCGAATTTTCGCTCCGGTCTTATGAATTTATAAAGACTTAATGTAAGGTTTTTGCCGTACATATCTCCGTCGGCACCTATAATGTAGGTTTCGCAAAGCGGATTATCAAGCCTGAATGTCGGACGTATTCCGATGTTGGTAACGCCGCGGTAAACCTTGCCGCCGGCAGTAACGTGTGAAGCATAAACGCCGAACTTCGGCACAACAAAGCCGCCGGGTAATTGCTGATTAACGGTGGGAAAGCCAATCGTCCTGCCCCGCATATCGCCGTGCTGAACGGTCTGCTCAAAGAAAAGCTCTCTTGAAAGCAGTGCGTTTGCAGTTTCTATGTCGCCCTGTTCAACCATTTCTCTTATTCTTTGCGAGCTAACCGCACTGCCACAGCTTGTAACCTGTTCTGAAATTATCGCTTCAATACCGTTTGCCTTGCAGTATTCTGCAATGGTTTTTGCCGTTCCCTCGCGGTTTTTGCCGAAGGTGTAGTTGTAACCGCAGCACAGAGCCGCAGGGTCAAATTTTTCTTTAATATAATCTAAAAACTCGCCTGCCGAAAGGTGCTTAACCTTTTGAAATTCAAGAAGCTCCACCTTGTAAAATCCCATTTCATAAAGCATTTTTCGCTTTATTTCGGGCTGCATTAAAACACCTTTAAAGCCGATAGAGTCAGCGGCAGGAGGGCGCACAAAGCTTAGGCACACCGCATTCTCACAGCGCGACAGCGCGCTTTTCAGCACTTTTTGGTGCGCAATGTGCAGTCCGTCAAAGCTGCCGAGAGCAACCGCTGTTTTCGACATAGGTCTTGCCACTTCCTTTCAGGCTTTTTCGAAAAATATTTTACCACGAAGCAAAAATGCTTGCTCGCAAGGGCATTTTTGCGAGGCCGTCAATACCACAGCCGTGCGCAGCACGGATAGGCGACAGCCGTAAAGGCTTGCGTAGCAAGACTTTCTGTGGATATTATAGTATAAACTTAACCTTAAGCTCTTCTTTTTCAAGGTCGGCTTCACCGATTCCCAAAAATTCACAACCCAGTTTTACTCGTAAAAGCTCGCCGTTTTTTAAAAACTCGGTTTTGCCGAGTCTATTAAAGCTCAGCTGACCGCCGTGACGAAATCTTGCCGCCTGCGCTTCACTTACAAAAACTTCTTTTAAATGCTTAACGCAAAGCTCGGGACTTTTCAAAAACGAGTCATCATCGCTTTTCATAATGTCGTCAAGCGGAGTGCAGTCTTTAATGTTAAAGCCTGCGGCATATGTTCTGCGCAGCGCCGTAAGCACCGCACCCGTGCCGAGAGCCTTTCCTATATCATCGCAGAGCGAGCGGACGTATGTGCCCTTTGAACAGCGGACGGAAAAGGTAAAATCGGTGTTGCTGTCGCGATTTAAAAGCTCGATTGAAAAAACCGTTACTTCGCGCGGAGCTCTTTCCACCTCGACGCCGTCGCGAGCGAGCCGATAAAGCCGCTTGCCGTCTTTTTTTATTGCGGAATACATAGGCGGTATTTGCAAAATATTTCCGCAAAAGCTTTTCAAAACGCCCAATAGCTCGTCGTCCGTAATAGAAGGCACAGGCGTTTGCGAAAGCGTTTTGCCTGTTATATCGAGTGTATCCGTGGTTATTCCGAGCCGTACCGCAGCAATATATTCCTTTTCGCTGTCAAGCATAATTGAGCAAAGCCTCGAGGCACGCCCCGTAAGCAGCGGCAAAACGCCCGTTGCCATCGGGTCAAGAGTACCCGTGTGACCGATGCGCTTTTCGTTAAGCTTTTTTCTTAGAGCAGCCACCGCGCCGAACGAGGTAATACCCTGTGGCTTATCAACAAGAACTAAATAAGGCATCCGCTTTCCTCCAAAACCGCTTTAAGAACGGGCAAAAGCGCGTTTTCCACCTCGGTTTCGTCTCCGTTT
>USAR01000183.1 GCA_900552605.1 uncultured Oscillospiraceae bacterium
ATCTCGCAGCCTGCCGCCCTCGGGTGACCGCCGCCGCCGAAATTACCGCAGATAACCGATGCGTCTATCGGCTCGTTTGTGCGCAGCGACACTTTGAAAACGCCGCCGTCCTTTTGCCGTGCGGTAACGCCTATCATAACGCCCTCAACCGTTCTTGCAAGGGTGTTAACACCGTCGAGATCGTCCTCGCAGCAGCCACTGGATGAAAGCATATCCTTTGTAATTGCAACAAACGCAACCCTGCCGCCGAAGAAGAAGTGCATCTTCTCCATAACCGCGCCCTCAATTTTAATGCGAGCTTTAGACTTTGTGTCAAACATAATGCGGTTAATCTCGCCGTGGTCAACGCCGAGGTCAATAAGCTCTGCCGCTATGCGGTGGGTTTTTGCGGTTACGTTTGTGTATTTAAAGCAACCGGTATCGGTAACTATTCCCGTGTAAAGCGCCGCTGTAATGTGTCTTGTAAACGGCACGCTAAGCTCTTTTATTATTTCATAAACATTCTCGCAATTTGCAGACGCCGCCGCGTTTAAAAACAGACGCTTAGCGTAGCGTTTATTTGAAATGTGGTGGTCAATGCAAAGGTCAACGCAGTTTCCGTATTTTTCATTTAGCAGTCCAAAAAGCTTTTGGTCGGCAACGTCGAGCGCAATAACTGTTTCCTCTTTAAAATTTCCGTTTTTGAAAGCTGCTGTAAAATAGCTGTATTTTGCCGGAATTTTATCGCTGCAATCTATTTTAACCTTTTTGCCGAGCTTTTTTAAAGCATAAGCCAGCGCAAAGCAAGAGCCGACGGTATCGCCGTCGGGCTGAGCGTGCGCCAAAAGTAAAAAGCGGTCGTGCTCCGACAAAAAATTGCAGACCTCTTTCGGCGAAACGTCCCGACATTCAAGCGCATTATTCGTCATCGCTTTTTACCTCATCGTGATTTATTGCCTCTATTATTCCTGCAATGTGAGCGCTTTGCGCAATGGAATCGTCCGCAATGAATTTAAGCTCGGGTGTTTTTCTGAGTCCCAACCGAGACGAAAGCTCGCGGCGCAGATATCCTGCCGCACTTTTAAGACCCTTAACGGTATCGATAGTTGCCTGTTCGCCGTCGATAGTGCTGACGTAGATTTTGGCATATGAAAGGTCGCCGCTTACATCAACCTTAACGATGTTAACAAGCGGTGAAATGCGAGGGTCCTTGCAGGTGCGAATAAGCGCCGACATCTCTCGGTGTATGTCCGAGGTTATCCTGCCGTTTTTATATCCTGCCATATCTTTCTCCTTTACAAATTGCGCTTGCGCGCCGGGCGTTACGGGGGTTGACTCTCGTCAGCCTACGCAAAATTGCTGTTCCCAATAGAAATAATCGGGCATAACGCAAGCAATAATCCGCAATTAAGTGCATTTTTAAAAAAGCGCAAAGGCTGCTGCGGCACGCAAAAGAAATGCGATATCCGCCGCAAATATTATCGAAAAGCCTTTTCGCTTAATCTCTGTATTCTTCCATAACAAAGGCTTCGTAAACGTCGCCCTCTTTAACGTCCTGGAATTTTTCAAGACCGATGCCGCACTCATAGCCCTGTGCAACTTCCTTAACATCGTCTTTAAAGCGGCGCAGCGACTGAATTTTGTCCTCAGCAACCACAATGCCGTCGCGCACAACGCGGATTTCGCATGTGCGGTTTACCTTACCGTTTGTTATATAGCAGCCTGCAATTGTGCCTATTCCAGAGATTTTGTAGGTCTGGCGAACCTCAACGGTTCCCATAATTACCTCGCGGAATTTCGGAGCAAGCATACCCTTCATTGCGGCTTCAACCTCTTCAATGCAATCGTAAATAACGCGGTAAAGCCTTATTTCCACGCCGTCCTTTTCGGCATTTTCTTTTGCAACCGGGTCGGGTCGCACGTTAAAGCCGACTATCAGCGCGTTTGAAGTGCCTGCAAGCATAACGTCGGATTCGTTAACAGCACCCACGCCGCCGTGGATCACACGCACACGAACCTCGTCGTTTGAAAGCTTTTCCAGGCTGTCACGCACGGCTTCAACAGAGCCTTGCACGTCTGCTTTTACTATTATGCTCAATTCTTTCATATCGCCTTGCTCAAGCTGAGAGAAAAGGTTATCAAGCGTAACCTTGTTGCGGCTGTTCCAGGTTTCCTCTTTTTGCTTGTGCTTGCGCTGCTCAACAAGCTGCCTTGCCAAACGCTCGTCGCTTACCGCGTCGAAAGAATCGCCTGCGGACGGCACTTCCGCAAGACCCGTTATTTCAACAGGAACAGAGGGGCCTGCCGTTTTCAGCTCCGCTCCGTTTTCGTTTGTCATAACACGCACTCTGCCCACTGCGGTACCGGCAACAATAACATCGCCGGAGTGCAGGGTTCCGTTTTGCACAAGAATGGTTGCAACCGGACCTCTGCCCTTATCAAGGCGAGCCTCAATAACCGTGCCCTTTGCCTTTCTGTCGGGGTTGGCTTTAAGCTCCTGCATATCGGCAACAAGCAAAATGTTTTCAAGCAGGGTGTCAATACCCTCGTGTGTTTTTGCGGAAACCGGCACGCAGATAACGTCGCCGCCCCATTCCTCGGGCACAAGACCGTGCTCTGTAAGCTGCTGCTTTATGCGGTCGGGATCAGCCTCGGGTTTATCCATTTTGTTCATCGCAACAATAATCTGAACTTCGGCTGCCTTTGCGTGGTTGATAGCCTCAATCGTCTGCGGCATAATACCGTCGTCCGCCGCCACAACAAGCACTGCAATATCCGTGCACTTTGCGCCGCGCAAACGCATTGAAGTAAACGCAGCGTGACCGGGAGTATCAAGGAAAGTAATATCTCTGTTGCCGCATTTTACACGATATGCACCGATGTGCTGAGTAATTCCGCCGGCTTCGGTATCTGTTACGGCGGTGTTGCGAATCGCGTCGAGAATAGAGGTCTTGCCGTGGTCAACGTGACCCATTACAACAACAACCGGATCACGCTCTACCAGATCCTCTGCCTTGTCCTCTGCGTCGTCCATAATCTGCTCTTCAATGGTAACCGTAACCTGCTTTTGCACCTTGCAGCCAAGCTCGGTTGCAATAAGCTCTGCGGTGTCAAAATCGATTGTATCGTTAATCGAAGCCATAACGCCGAGCTTCATAAGGGTTTTTATAATATCGGTTGCCGATTTTTTCATAGCAACCGCAAGATCTCTTACCACTATCTCGTCTCCCAAAGTAACGGTGACGGGGGTTTTCTTGATTTTTTCAAGCTGCAAACGTCTCAGCTTATCAGCCTCGCTTTCACGCTTAACACCCTTCGGACGGCGGTAATCCTGAGATTTCTGCTTGATTTTCTGCTTGCGCTGCATTGTGTCCTTAAAGGAGTTTGCAGGAGCAATGTTTTCGTATTTTTCGTTGTATTTATCAATGTTTACATTAACCGTGCGTGTGTCAACGTGCCTTATCTGCTGCGGTCCGCGGTTAGGCTGCGCACCGACCTGCTTTTTCTCCTTTGCTTTAAAGGGGTGCAGGTTGGGCTCGGTGCTCTTGGGCTTTTCGGCAGCTTTCGGCTGCTCTGTTTTCTGAACCTTTTGATCGGTCTTTGCTTTGCTTTCGGCTTTCTCGGCAGCGGGTTTTTCCGCCTTTGTCTTTTCCACTGCCGCTTTTTCGGCAGCGGCTTTCTTTTTCTCTTCCGCTTTCTTTGCTTCCTCGTTTTGCTTTGCGGCAAGAGCAGCTGCTTCTAAAAGCTGCTTTGCAATGCGCTCCTGTTCGGCACGGCGGTCGGAAACGTCGCGCTTAAGCGGTTTTTTCTCCGGCTTCTTTTCAGGCTCTGCCTTTTTGCCGTCTGCAAGGTAATCCTTAAAGCTTTTAACGGAAGACGCTGCGGTGAGCTTTTCAAAAATAATGTCAAGCTCGCTTTCTTCAAGCGCTGTCATACTCTTCTTTTCGCCGCTTGAATGGCTGCTCAATATTTCAAGTATTTCTTTACTTGTCTTTTCAAAATCCTTTGCTACCTCGTGAACGCGGTATTTTTTATTCATATTTGGCTTTCCCCCTTGTATTTCTCCTTAAGAGCGTTTGCAAAACCCTCGTCGTTAACAGACAACACACCGGTTTTAATTCCGACTGCCTGCGACAGGGCGGCGCTGTCGTAACAAG
>USAR01000184.1 GCA_900552605.1 uncultured Oscillospiraceae bacterium
CTCAGGATCTATTCCGCAGTGGCGCAAAACATTGGGATGAACCATACCGGCGCCGAGAATTTCGATCCAACCTGCGCCGCGACAAACGCGGCAATTCTTATTTTCTCCTTTGCACTCAGGGCAGCTTACGTCAACTTCAACACTCGGCTCTGTGAACGGGAAGAACGACGGACGGAATTTGACCTTGGTGTCACTGCCGTAAATCTCGTGCGCAAACTGCTCCAATATTCCTTTAAGGTCGCACATTGTAATGCCCTTGTCAACCACAAGACCCTCAATTTGGTGGAACACGGGAGAGTGAGTCGCGTCGACCTCGTCTGCACGGTAAACTCTGCCGGGGCAGATTATGCGAATAGGCGGCTTGCGTGAAGTCATTGTTCTTATTTGTGCGGCGGAAGTTTGCGTACGAAGCAAAAGATTATCGCCGAGATAGAAAGTGTCCTGCATGTCACGTGCCGGGTGATCGTCGGGCACATTAAGCGCTTTAAAGTTGTAAAAATCGGTTTCAACTTCAGGACCGTCTACAACATCAAATCCCATTGAACGAAAAATATCTATCATATCATCTAGCACAATGTTAAGCGGATGAAGTCCGCCTTTTTCAGCCTTGATGCCGGGCATAGTGACATCTACCGTTTCGGCTTTAAGTCTGCGCTCAAGCGATTGCTTTTTAAGATTGTCCGACATCTCTGCGATTTTTGCTTCAATATCGCTTCTTACTTTGTTAGCAAGCTGACCCATAACAGGGCGTTCCTCGGGAGACAAGCTGCCCATTTGTTTAAGAATTGCAGTAAGGTCGCCTTTTTTGCCTAGGTATTTAACTCTGATAGTCTCAAGGTCTTTTTCAGCTTTAATTTCGCCCAGTGCTTTAACTGCGCTTTGTTTGATTTGTTCAAGTTTTTCTTTCACGCTATAACCTCCTGAAAATAAAAAACAGACTCAGCCCTGTAACAGGACGAAGTCTTAAAAATCTCCGCGGTACCACCCGTTTTTTTTGCTGCCAAAAGCAAACACTCTTGCGGCCTTGATAACGGTGCCTGCCGTCAATACTTACTGCGCTTTTCGGTATTGCCACTCCGAAGTGAAATTCGTGAAATGCCGGGGTATTAAGCTGCGCTTTCAGCCAACGACACAGCCTCTCTTTTAATGCGGCAAACACTACTTTGTCTTCATCACGGTGTTTAACTGCTTATTACTATAACACTCTTTTTTTATAAAATCAAGTGTTTTGTTTGATTTTTATTAAATAATAATGTATAATTATTTCTATAAAAAGTATTGGGAAGTGTTATAAATGGATATTTTTCACGAACAGCTTGTAAAAATTAAAACAACACCTGCTGTTATTGTCAGCAAAGTTTTAATGTGGCTTGCAGCTGTGCTCATTGTTGCAGCTTGCGTTGTTTTTTCATTAAGCGTTACGCCTTTACTGCTTTTCTTGGCAGCAGGTGCCGTTTACATAGCGTACAAGGTTAACGGTATGTTGAATATCGAATTTGAATATGTTGTAACAAACGGCATCGTTGATATTGATAAAATAATTAATAAAAGTGACAGAAAGCGTACTGTAAGCTTTGAATGCCGCAATATTGAGTCGATTGTAAAATGGAACGGCGAAAGAAATAATAACACAAAAACATATGTCTGTTGCGATAATGACGGTGCACTGTGCTTTTCGGTGTCACCTGAAAACGGAGAAAAATGCTATGTTGTTTTTGCACCGGACAGCGAACTGCTTAACGCAATGAAACCCTTTATTCCGCGTGCTGTGCTTAAAGAAATAGGTGAAATTTAATGAAAGTTTTATATAAAGACGATATAAGAGCTGTTGAAGCGGCGGCACGGGCAACCGGATTTACGGAAGAAAGAATGATGGAAAATGCCGGAAGTGCCGCAGCAAAGGTTATTTGTGAAAAATTCCAAGTAAAATCAAAAAGAGTATCAATACTTGCAGGAAACGGAAACAACGGAGGCGACGGTTTTGTTGTTGCACGCAAGCTGTATGAGGAGGGAGCAGATGTTTCGGTTATTTTTCTTTGCGGTATGCCCAAAACCGAAACGGCGCACAAGGCTTTAATTCGTCTTTCCGAGCAACCGATAAGAATGTATAATATCGGCGACGACGAGGTCGGTTATCTAATAAAAAATGCCGATATTGTTGTTGACGCGGTTTTCGGAATCGGCTTTCACGGCGAGTTACAAGAGCAAATTGCGTCGATATTTGATTTTGTTTCACTGCAAAATGCCGCAAAAATTGCGCTTGATTTGCCATCGGGCTGTGAGTGTGACAGCGGTGCTGCGGCAAAATCCGCATTCAACGCAGATGTTACTATTAGCTTTATAGCCGTTAAGCCGTGCCACGTTTTGTATCCCGCGCAGGATAATTGCGGTAAGCTTGTGCGTGTAGGAATAGGACTCAACTCCGAGCATATGGCAAATGTTAAAAGTGATGTTGAGCTTATTGACTCGGCATTTGTTGAAAAATGTCTACCGAAAATGAAAAAAAGCAGTCATAAGGGCAGTTGTGGAAAAGTTACTCAGCTTTGCGGTTCTTTTGGTATGGCGGGCGCTGCAATTCTTTCGGCACGTGCCGCTCAGCACAGCGGCGCGGGTCTTGTGCGGTCTGTAATTCCAAAAAGCATATATCCTATTGTTGCGCAAAGCGTTCCCGAGGCAGTTTTCACCGTGTGTAACGAATCGCCGTCCGGCACACTCGACAGAGATTGTCTTGATACGGTGATTCGGCATATTGCCGAATCCGATTCAGTACTTATGGGCTGCGGCTTGGGCAATACTAAGGACAGCGAACAGCTGCTTTTGAATTTACTGCCTCTTATAAAAACGCCGCTGATTATTGACGCAGACGGAATAAACATTGTTGCAAATAACATAAATATTTTAAAAGAGTGTAAAGCTCCAATGATTTTAACACCGCACCCTGCCGAAATGGCAAGACTTATCGGAAAAGACACAGCTTATGTTCAAGCAAACCGTTTCGGTGTGGCAAAGGCTGTGGCTGTGCAAACAGGCGCCGTCGTTGTGCTGAAAGGCGCAAACAGCGTTGTGGCAGCACCTAACGGAAAACTATTTGTTTGTATGCACGGCAATCCGGGTATGGCAACCGCCGGCAGCGGCGATGTTCTTGCGGGTATTATTTCCTCGCTTGTTGCCGAGGGTGTGCCTTTTGAACGGGCAGCAATTTGCGGTGTTCATATTCATGCTTGCGCCGGCGATATTGGCGCAGCCGAAAGCTCTATGCACTCGCTGACAGCAGGCGATATTATAAATTCGCTGGGAAAAGTTTTTAGTGATTTCGAATAGATAGACTATTTCTTTTAAATTTCAGGAATAACAAGAATCAAGACTTTTATTGCTGCTAAACTTAAAATTCAAGCTGAAAGGCCTTGATATATTGAAACGACTTTTACCGCTTATTTTTACTTTCGTTTTGCTTTGTGCTTGTCAGAAGCCTACAACTATAAAGCTCGAAAATCGGCCCTTTGATTCTGATGTCGATATTTCTTTCGGCGGCAGTAAAAACAGTTATATTCTTAAATACAGTTCAAAAGGAAATTGCAGATTTTCTTCGACATCAGAAGTGCCTGTTGATTTTTGTTGGCAAAGCGGCATCTGTACGCTTGACTGTTTTGATACCGAATTTTACGCTGCAACAGATATCGACAAGAAGACCCCGGTCGGAATTATAAAAGTCGCTATTGAAGACGCAATGGAAAAACCGGTTGCACCCAACAAGGCAGGGGAATACATTTTGCACGGTATTACAAGCCGGGGGGACTATACACTAAAGCTTTCCCCGGACGGTAAACCGCAACAAATAACATTTGATAACACACAAATTTCAGCAAACTTTTCGGAGGTATCATCTTAAAGTGAGAATAGAGGACGGAGCGTACAGCGACAGAATTAAGCGTCTCAGAAAAAAGGCTATGTCGCTGCCGCTTGAACCCGGTGTTTACATTATGCACAACACCGCAGGCAAGATTATTTATATCGGGAAGGCAAAAGCGCTTAAAAACCGGGTCAGTCAATATTTCGGCAGCGAAACCAACCACACCGACAAGGTGCGGCAGATGGTATCGCAGGTTGAGGATTTTGAATA
>USAR01000185.1 GCA_900552605.1 uncultured Oscillospiraceae bacterium
TATGTATACTTCAACAATTGCCAATAACGGCACACGATATAAGGCAAGCCTTCTTAATAAAATTATGAATTATTCACTCACCGATACGGTTTTGGAGTACAAGCCTACTGTTTTAAATAAAATTGATTTCCCGTTGTCGGTTTTTTCAACTGTTAAAAAGGGTATGCTGTCGGTTACCACCGAGGGAACCGGAAGCGCTGTTTTTGAAAACTATGCAATAAAGGTCGGAGGAAAAAGCGGTACCGCTGAAAATCCGCCGCACGGCGACCACAGTGTGTTCATTGCATTTGCTCCTTTCGATTCACCCGAAATCGCAGTTTCGGTTATAATTGAGCACGGCTTAAAAAGTTATACAAGTGCATCGCTTGTTAAGGCAGTGTTTGACGAATACTTCTTTAAACAGTACGGAAAATCGAACGATATAAAACAAGACCGAATTTTGCAATAGCCACCTTTACAAATTTTAAGAATTATGTTACAATGTTTACAGTGGGTGTCGCGGCACGGGTCATATACCTTGCTACACTCAGATTTTTAACGGAGGTTGAGTTCCGGATGGGACTGCTTTTGGTGGTAACTTCAGGCAAAGGCGGCGCAGGTAAATCAACCGTCAGTGTCGGTCTCGCATCTGCTTTTTCAAAGCTTAATAAATCAGTGTTGCTTATTGACTTTGATGAAGGATTGCGCTGTCTCGATTTAATGCTTAATGTTTCGGACAAGCTGATTTTTGATTTGAGCGATGTTATTTGTCGAGGTAAAAGCACTGATGAGGTTGCTTTGAAAATCGATTACAACATAAAGCTCATTGCGGCTCCTCAAAAGGCAGGGGAAGTCGGAAGACGTGAGCTTGGCGAATTTTTAAGTACAGCAACCGATGAGAATGATGTTGTTATTTTGGACTGTCCGGCAGGTATTGAACCTGAGCTTTATAAAAATCTGCCGCGGTTTTCGCATGTGCTTGTTGTAGCATCGCTTGATTTCATCGGCTGTCGCAGTGCTTCTGCGTTAAACGAACTGTTTATACAAAACGGACTAAAGCACTCAGGACTTATTGTTAATAAATTTGATTATTTCGCATTAAAGAACAGCTTGGCGCTTTCGCTTGACGATATAGTTAATTCCGCAGGCTTGCCGCTTTGCGGCATTGTGCCTTTGGATACAGACCTTCAATCTCTGACCGCAAAAGGGAAGCTGTACAAAAAATGTCGTGCGGCATACGCCTTTTCGAGAATTGCAAACAGGCTTCAATGCGGAAACTCTCCGCTGCCGAAGCTTAACCGAATATGATATGTTTTATGAAGGAGAGGTTATAAATGAACATTGCATTGATAGCACACGATGCAAAAAAAGAGCTTATGGTGCAATTTTGCATTGCGTATTGCGGTGTGCTGAGCAGGCACACATTGCTTGCAACAGGCACAACAGGTAAGCTTGTTTCAGAAGCAAGCGGACTTGAGGTTATTAAATTCTTAAGCGGTAATCAGGGCGGCGCACAGCAAATTGCATCACGTATCAGCTGCGACGAAATCGATCTTGTGTTGTTTTTTCGCGATCCGCTTAACCCGAAACCGCACGAACCGGACGAAACAGCGATTCTCCGCCTTTGTGACGTTCACAATATACCTGTCGCGACCAATATCGCAACAGCCGAAATGCTCATTCACGGTCTTGAACGCGGCGACCTTGATTGGCGTGAAATAATAAGAACGGAAAAAACAATTTAATCCGGTTTTGTGCGCTTGCAGAACAACTGCTGCGCAGCCGGTTTTTCGGCGTTAATGCGCTAAAATTTCGATGTTTTTATCGCTTTGCGCTGAGCATATGTGGGTGGCGTTTGCCGCCCATTTGGACTTTTTACGGAATGGATGATATGAATGGCTGAAATTAACAAAGCGCCGAGAGGCACGGCAGATGTTATGCCTGAGGAAAGCTATAAATGGCGCTATCTTGAAAAAACTATGCTTGAAACAGCAGAGCTTTACGGATATAAGGAAATTCGCACGCCTGTTTTTGAACATACAGAGGTTTTTACACGCAGCGTAGGTGACACAACAGATGTTGTGCAAAAAGAAATGTATACATTTCTTGATAAGGGCGAGCGTTCAATAACACTCAGACCCGAAATGACAGCAGGCAATGTTCGTGCTGTTATCGAGCATGGCAACGTATGCGGTGCGTTACCTTATAAAACCTGTTACATTGGTCCTTGTTACCGATACGAAAAACCGCAGGCAGGAAGACTGCGTGAATTTCATCAATTCGGCGTTGAATGCTTTGGTGCTGCAGATGCTGCGGCTGATGCAGAGATAATCTCACTTGCAGACGCAGTGCTTAACAGAATAGGCATTAAAAATCTCTCGCTTGAAATCAATTCAATCGGCTGCCCGGAGTGCCGCAAGGTTTATCATGAGGCTTTGAAAGAGTATTTTAACCTTCATATCGAATCGCTTTGCGAGACTTGTCGTGAAAGGTTAGAGCGCAATCCCATGCGCATTTTCGATTGCAAATCTCCGGTTTGTCAAGAGGTTTGTAAGGGCGCTCCGATAATGCTTGATTACCTTTGTGATGAATGCTCGGTGCATTTTGAAAAGGTTAAAAAGCACCTTGGGGCTGCCGGTATCGATTATACAGTTAATCCGTCCATTGTGCGAGGACTTGATTATTATACAAGAACGGTTTTTGAGTTTGTATCCGGTGATATCGGTGCACAGTCAACGGTGTGCGGCGGCGGCAGATACGACGGTCTTGTCTCGCAAATGGGGGGCGCTTATACTCCGTCGCTCGGTTTTGCAATGGGTATCGAAAGACTGTTGCTTGTTATGAAAAATCAGGGAACCGACTTTCCTGAGCCGAAGACTTGTGACGTGTATATCGGCTCAGCAGGTGAAAGTGCCTCGGTTTATGCAACACAGCTTGCAGCAGCCTTGCGCGCCGAGGGTTTCAGCGTTCAAACCGATACAGTAGGCAGAAGCATTAAAGCACAGATGAAATTTGCTAATAAAATAGGCGCTAAAAACTGTGTTATAATCGGCAACAATGAGCTTGAAACAAAAACAGCTACGCTTAAGGATATGCAGGGCGGCGAAAACGTTGAGGTTACCTTGCCCGACGGTCTTGTAGGCGCAGTATATTCAAAGGAAATTGACAACGCTATCGGCAGTCTCCAAGATTCTGTTGAGGACGTTGCAAATATAATTAAATCCGGTGAATAATTGGAGATGTTGATATGTTAGATAATATGGAGGGTCTTAAGCGAACCGATTATTGCGGCACGCTTTCGGAAAAAGATGAGGGGAGAGAAGTTATTGTTTGCGGTTGGGTGCAAAGACAACGTGACCTCGGGCAATTGATTTTTATCGACCTACGCGACAGAACGGGAATCGTTCAGCTGGCATTTGATGACGGAACAAACCGCAATATTTTTGACAAAGCATTTACGGTACGTTCGGAATTCGTGCTTATGGCAAAGGGTGAAGTCAGACACCGTTCATCCGAAAATAACGATATTCCGACAGGAAAAATCGAAATATTTGTCACGGATCTGCGTGTCCTCGGAGCTGCCGAAACAACACCGTTTGAGATTTTAGACGATACAGGAGCCAAAGAGGAGCTGCGCTTAAAATACAGATTTCTTGATTTGCGCCGTCCAACGTTGCAGCAAAACATAATAATGCGCCACAAGATAACAAAGCTGGCACGCGATTATTACGATGAAAACGGCTTTGTAGAAATAGAAACTCCTATGCTTATAAAATCCACACCGGAAGGCGCACGAGATTACCTTGTTCCTTCGCGTGTGCACAGCGGAAAGTTTTTTGCCTTGCCGCAATCTCCGCAAATGTATAAGCAGTTATTGATGGTTTCCGGTTTTGACAGATATATGCAAATAGCGCGCTGTTTCCGAGACGAAGACCTGCGTGCTGATCGCCAGCCGGAGTTTACACAAATCGATCTAGAGATGTCCTTTGTAACAATGGACGATATTATGGAATTGAACGAAGGCTTTATGCGCCGTTTGTTCCGTGAAATCAAGGGTGTTGAACTTCCGAATCCCATTCCGAGAATGAAATATGTCGATGCTATGGAAAA
>USAR01000186.1 GCA_900552605.1 uncultured Oscillospiraceae bacterium
TTGCAAGAGATGTTGCAGATCGTGTGATTTTTATGAGCGACGGCGTTATTGTTGAAGAGGGCACTCCCGAGGAGATATTCACGAACCCGCAAGCACAGCGCACAAAAGACTTTTTAAGCTGCGTGCTTTAAACTGCTTGTACAGAGCTTGTTCTCTTAAAAAATATCATTTAATTTAAAAGGCAACCGATGTTTGTTTATCGGTTGCCTTTTTGCGGAAATAATATAATGAAAGATCAAAACGATACAATAAGCTGCATTTTGAACTTTTCAATTCCGAACACAGCGTGGGGAATACCTTTCGGCATTATCAGCGTTTTGCCTTTTCCAAAAATGTACTCGTTGCCGCCTACGGTGAATTTTCAGTTTGCCGTTAAGCACCGTTACTATTGTGTTGCCGCCGGCGGAGTGAGATGAAATTTCCCCGACCTTATCAAACGAAAGTATTGTCATAATCACAGGCTTGTTTTGCACAAGAGTTTTGCTTACAACCTGCCCGTAGAGGTAATCAACAAGACTTGCAAGCTCCGGCTTTTTTCTTTATCGATGTTTTTATGCATAAATGCCGGCTCCTTTAAAAAGATTCAGATTTAGCTAAGATAATGATTTACAATATACCATTTTTATAAAAAAACTGTCCGACATCGCCCGGTGCCGGACAGTTTTAAGTTATGTTTTGAAAACGTTACTTTTTGTTAACGGGGATAAGTCTTTCCTTTCCGCCCATATACATTCTAAGCTTCTCGGGAATAAGCACACTTCCGTCCTCTTGCAGGTTGTTTTCAAGGAAAGCAATAAGCATACGCGGCGGTGCAACGCAGGTGTTATTGAGCGTGTGTGCAAGATAGCGTTTGCCGTCAGCACCCTGAATCTTGATTCCGAGGCGTCTTGCCTGTGCGTCTCCGAGGTTAGAGCAGGAGCCAACCTCAAAGTATTTTTTTTGTCTCGGCGACCAGGCCTCAACGTCAAGCGATTTAACCTTAAGATCTGCCAAGTCGCCCGAGCAGCACTCAAGCGTTCTGACGGGAATATCGAGTGTACGGAAAAAGTCGACGGTGTTTTTCCAAAGAACATCAAAAAATTCAGGGCTGTCCTCAGGCTTGCAAACAACAATCATTTCCTGCTTTTCAAACTGATGTATGCGATAAATTCCGCGCTCCTCAATACCGTGCGCACCCTTTTCCTTTCTGAAACACGGCGAATAGCTTGTAAGCTTTTTGGGAAGCTGCTCTTCAGGAGTTACGGTGTTTATAAATTTGCCGATCATTGAGTGCTCGCTTGTGCCGATAAGGTAGAGATCCTCATCCTCGATTTTATACATCATTGCGTCCATTTCGGCGAAGCTCATAACGCCGTCAACAACACCGCGACGAATCATATACGGCGGAATAACATAGGTAAATCCGCGGTCGATCATAAAATCGCGCGCATATGAAAGAACAGCGGAATGAAGGCGTGCCATATCACCGCAAAGATAATAGAAACCGTTGCCGGCAACGCTGCCTGCGGCGGCAAGGTCAATGCCGTCGAACCTGTCCATAATGTCAGTGTGATAGGGTATTTCATAATCGGGAACAACGGGCTCGCCGAAACGCTCGATTTCAACATTGCAGCTGTCGTCTTTTCCAATCGGTACGCTGTCATCAATGATATTCGGAATTATCATCATAATCTCGCGGATCTTAGCGGCATATTCCGTCTCAAGCTTTTCGCACTCCGCAAGGCGGTCGGAAAACTTTGTAACTTTCTGCTTTTCAGCTTCGGCTTCTTCGCGCTTGCCCTGTGCCATTAAAGCACCGATGCCCTTTGAAACCTTGTTACGGTTAGAGCGAAGAGAGTCAGCCTCTTTAATAATTGCGCGGTTTTCGGCGTCGAGCTTAATAACCTCATCAACAAGCGGCAGCTTTTCGTCTTGAAATTTCTTTTTAATGTTTTCTTTAACGATGTCGGGGTTTTCTCTTAAAAATTTAATGTCCAGCATTTTTTGTATCTCCTTGTAAAATCAATAAAGGCACATATACCTTTACACGCAAGCTTATTCTATCACACAGTGTTGCGAAAGTCAATTTTATTGCCGCCGAAATTTTAAATTTGCTATTATTTTTGTTGACTTTACCGTACTGCTGTGGTATCTTTAAATCAATAGTTACAACCAATTATGTAAATACAAATTTTTATAAGGAAGTGGAGCTATGATTCGTTTTTACGAAGATCCCCAAAAGACAAGTGAAAACCGCTTGCCGCAAAGAAGTTATTATATACCGCGCGGCAGCGCACAATACATAAACCTTAACGGAGAGTGGGATTTTGCCTTTTTCGAAAACGGCGACGCAGCTGAGTTGCCCGTAGTTTACCCGGATAAAATAGAGGTACCGTCCTGCTGGCAGCTTAAAGGGTATGAAGCGCCGAATTATTCAAATACCTGCTATCCGTTCCCGTGCAATCCGCCGTTTGTACCGGCGATCAATCCTGCGGCATTTTACCGCCGCTGCTTTAATATAGATAACGCCGAAAACTCAACCTACATTGTTTTTGAGGGCATTTCCTCACTCGGTGTGGTTTATGTGAACGGCGAGTACGTTGGGTTCACCGAAGGCTCGCATTTGCAGGCGGAGTTTGATATATCAAACTTTGTAAAAAACGGCGAAAACATTTTGGAAGTGAAAGTGTATAAATGGTGCAGCGGCAGTTATCTTGAGGATCAGGATATGTTCCGCTATAACGGGATTTTCCGTGATGTTTATTTGCTGTCACGTCCAAAGGGGCATCTATATAATATAAATGTTAATGCAAACTGCGAAAAAGTATTTGTTGAAACGGATAAAAAAGCCGAAGTAACTCTTTCTTTAGGAGGCAAAGCTTTACAAACAAGGATAATCGACGGCAAGGATGCTTTTGAAGTTGAAAGTCCTATTCTTTGGACAGCCGAGACGCCCAATCTCTACACACTGACTTTTAAGTGCGCCGGTGAAGAAATTGAAATTCGCACGGGACTGCGCACAGTTTCGGTAAGCGAAAAGTGTGAGTTGCTTATAAACGGTGTGCCGGTTAAGCTTAAGGGTGTCAATCACCACGATTCAACTGCTCACGGCGGCTGGTGTATGACGGAAGATGAGCTGAAAAAAGACCTCAAGCTTATGAAACAGCTTAATATAAACACGGTGCGCACTTCGCATTATCCGCCGTCGCCTAAATTCGTCGAGCTTTGCGACGAAATGGGATTTTATGTTGTTCTTGAAAACGATTTTGAGTCGCACGGCTTTACAAGGCAGTATCCGAATGCCGAAGGATACCCAATGGAATCGCGCAGAAATTGGGCGGTGGAAGACCCGATTTGGGAAAAGGAAATACTTGAGCGTATGCGCCGCACAATTTTACGCGACCGCACACACTGCTCGGTTATAATGTGGTCCGGCGGAAACGAAAACGGCTTCGGCAGGAACTATCAGCTTGCGGTTGACCTTATAAGAGAGCTTGACAGCACTCGCCTTGCACACTGCGAGGACGCAAGCAGGGCAGGTAACCTTTCGGGAAGTGACGTTTTTTCTATGATGTATCCGCCGATAAGTAAGCTTGCTGAGTGGGCAACCGATGAGCAGTACCGCACACCTGTTTTCCTTTGTGAATACTCGCACGCAATGGGCAACAGCCCCGGCGATGTTTGGGATTATTGGGAGCAAATATATAAATATCCAAAGCTTATAGGCGGCTGTATTTGGGAATGGTGCGACCACACTGTTGTTGAAAACGGCGTTCCGAAATACGGCGGAGATTTTAAGGGGGAAATGACTAACGAGGGTAATTTCTGCTGCGACGGTCTTGTGTTTTACGACCGCACATTTAAAGCAGGCTCTCTGGAAGCGCGCGCGGCATATGCACCTTTCCGCATAAGCCTCAGCGGCGAGAAGCTGACCGTTGAAAACAAGTTTGATTTTTTAAGCTTTAACGGATACCGCTTTATCTGCAAAATAAATAAAGACGGTGCAACGGTTTTTGAAAAGCAGTTTGCTCTTGATACGCTGCCCCGTCAATCGGACAGTATCATGCTTGAAAATGTGCCTGAAACCTGTCGT
>USAR01000187.1 GCA_900552605.1 uncultured Oscillospiraceae bacterium
AATAGAGTGATCGTCCATATCTTTAACATCTTTTCCGTATATAGAAAAAGCCGGAAGTCCTCGCTGTGCGTGCGCCGACATACAAGCGGCAAGATAAACAGCGCCAGGGCGTTCTGTTCCGTTAAAACCCCACACCGCTTTAATTGTCAGCGGGTCAAGATCCATTGTTTCGCTGCCGTAACACCAGCAAGGCGTAACCGAAAGCGTTGCGCAAACATTGTTTTTTGAAAACAGCTCTTGACAGCGTGCCGCCTCTGCACCCCCACCGATTGTTGAAGGAGCAATTACAACCTCAGCGTGCGTGCCGTCGGTATAAAAAACATTTTCTTCAATAAGCTTTTTGGCGGCAAGCGCCATACCCATTGTCTGCTCTTCAAGCCCCTCGCGGATACCGCCCCAGCGGCCGTCGATAGT
Organism: uncultured Oscillospiraceae bacterium; assembly: GCA_900552605.1. Classification (GTDB taxonomy): domain Bacteria; phylum Bacillota; class Clostridia; order Oscillospirales; family Acutalibacteraceae; genus UMGS1532. The sequence continues at coordinate 415 of USAR01000187.1, forward strand.
CGGTCTGATTCCGATTTTACATTTCATTTAGTTTGCCCTCTTTTCCGCAGTGGATTACTTTGGCTGACGAAAACTGAACACGTCACTCCTATGTAATCTTGTGCTGTAATTAATATTTTGCAGCCGACTTTTTAAAAAGTCGGCTGCAAATGAAAGATTTATTTAACCCTGATAAACAAGTTTTTTTGAAATCATATCATCAACATTTTCGGCGTCCCACCAAGTACCGCCGATTTCAACGGCTTTTTCAACGTCCTTATTTTCAATTGCAAAGACAGCCTGCTCAACCGCTTTATAGCCGATTTGGTATGAATCCTGCGCAACAGCGCCGATAAGCTTCGGTCCTGTGTCCTTTTTCATCCATTCGATCTGCTTTGTACCCGCGTCGAAACCGCAGAATTTAATATCGTCGTATTTTTTGCCGGCAGCAGCAATTGCATCGTATACCTGCTTAACAACGCCCTCGTTTGATAGGAAAATGGCGTTGGCTTTCTTTTCGGCAAGCGCTTCCAAAGCGGTTTTATATGCATTATCGGCGTCGCCGGGCTTAACTTCTTTTTCAATAGTTACCTTGCCCTTAGTCTTTTCGTTGGCATTTGCAAGCTCCAAGAACTTATCGCTGAAACCGCCTGCGCGGTCTGTTCCCGTTTGTGTTTCGTCGTGCTGAATAATTCCCACAACGTATTTATCGCTCTTTTCAATTTCGGCTTTAAGAGCTTCGTAAAAATGATTAGCCGCCTCTTCAGCCGCAAGCTTGTTGCTTGTTGCAACCGATGAACGGATCGGGTTTTTACTCTGAGCATCAAGCGCCTTTATATCATTTTCCCAAATGCCGCTGTCAAACTGAACAACGGGCATCTTTTTATCGTAAGCTCTTGAAAGGCTATCTGTAAAGCCCTCGCCTATCGTTGCAACAACAAGTCCGTCAACATTGTTGGAAAGCGCAGTTTGCACCATTTCCTGCTGTGAGGGTATATCCTTTGCACTCTCGCTTGCAGGTCCGCGGAATGTGATTTTGTAGCCATACTTTTTCCCCGCGTCCTCAGCACCGGATTTAACCGACTGCCAAAACGCGTGTGACTCACCCTTTGCCACAACCGCAATTGTTTTTGTTTCCTTCTTGCTGCCGGTATCGCCGGCGTTCTTATTGCCGCTGTTTGAACAGCCTACAAGTGACGCCGCCGATAAAACCGCAAGAACTGAACATACTGCCTTTTTAAAGATGCCGTTTGATTTTTTCATAATTTTTTCCTCCTTAAATCGATACAAAAGCTTTGCGCAGTTGCATCAAAATTGCTTTTGGTTTATTATGCGCCGGTTTTAGAAAAAATATACAGTTTTCTATTCATTTTTTTCAGCGTTATTTTGCGCACCTTCAACTGATTTTTCTTTTGAGATTTTAACCTTACCCTGATTTTTGGTCTTAATAACATCCATTAGAACAGCAACCACAACGATTATACCTGTCAGAACATAAGTAACGTATGTTGAATTAAGATTGAGATTGAATTTAGCAAGTGCAAAGTTAAGACCGCTGCGAATTACAACCAATAGTATTGCACCGATTACCGAACCGGAAATTGAAGCCACACCGCCGGCGGCGCTTGTACCTCCGATGTAAACGCCTGCAATTGCGTCAAGCTCCATTCCGTTACCCGTGGCGGTTGCAACTGTAGCAAAGGAAGCCGACCAGAATATTGCCGCAATACCTGCCGCCATACCGCTTATTGTGTATGCAATCATTTTATATTTATCTGTGTTAATGCCGGAAAGTCTTGTTGCCTCTTCGTTGCTGCCAATTGCCAAAATGTATCTGCCTACACGATTTTTATACATAAAGTATGCACAGACAAGTGCCAACGCAACAACCCACAAAAGTCCTGTGGGAACACCGTTCCAGCGAGAAAAAACATTATTATACCAAACTCCCGTTGGGAAAAACACATTGGGGACAGCAACGATAAGCGCACTTAATCCGCGGGAGAACATCATGGTGCCTAAGGTTGCGATGAACGCAGGCAGCTTCAGCTTTGCCACAAGTAAGCCGTTAATTAATCCGAAAAGTAAACCGATGATTATCATAACGGGAATTGTTGCCCAAAGCGGCATACCGCTTGTGTAAAGCTTTCCGGCAACCACGGCAGCAGCTATGCAAACCGTGCCGATTGAAAGGTCTATACCACCCGTTGCAATAACAAACGTTACTCCAAGCCCCATTATGGCGTAAGGTGCTAAGGATTGCGACATACTTACAAGGTTATCACTGTCCAAAAAATTTCGGTTGATTGCAGCGAAAATAGTAACAAGTACGGCAAGAGCTGCGATAATAATTATATTTTGTCCAACCTTAAGGCCGCGGCGTTTTGACGATAGGCTTTTATTACTTAAAGTCATTTTAAAATCCTCCCTGTGCTTTTCAGTTTCGCATAGTTGCATATTTCATAATTGTTTCCTGCGTTGCGTCCGCTATATCAAGCTTTGCCGTTACTCTTCCTTCGCACATTACAATAACGTTATCGCTTAAGCGCTGTATTTCCGCAAGCTCAGATGATATAACAATTACCGATTTACCCTCATTGGCAAGCTTTTCGATAAGCCTGTACATTTCACTTTTAGCACCTATATCAATACCGCGTGTTGGCTCATCAAAAATAAATATTTCCGAATTTTTAAGCAGCCATCTGCCGACGATTACCTTTTGCTGATTACCGCCCGAGAGGTTTTTAACCGCTTGCGAAACGGACGGAGTTTTTGTTTTAAGAAGCGCGTTCATATCAGCTGCGGCAGTTGCAATTTCTCCGTCGTTTATAATACCGCCGTGCGTGAACATTTCAAGCGATGCAATTGCTGTGTTATCGGCAACCGATTTATCAAGCATAAGACCATAGCGTTTTCGGTCTTCCGAAAGGTAGCATATGCCTTTTTTAACCGCTTGCTCAGGTGAAGTGATATTAACAGCTGTTCCGTTAACAAGTATTTCGCCGTTATCGCGCTTGTCTGCGCCGAAAATCAGGCGTGCAGTCTCCGTTCTTCCTGCTCCCATAAGTCCGGCAACGCCGAGTATCTCGCCTTTTCTTAATGAAAAGCTTACGTTTTTAACCTCGTTTCCACGGCAGAGATTCTTAACTTCAAGCACCGTCGGTGCATTTGCGGGCACTAGGCTTTTCTCTTTTTTGTCGCCGTATATAACCCTGCCTACCATACACTTAACGATTTCATCACGTGTTGTTTCTGCGGTAATAAGTGTCTTGATATACTCGCCGTCACGCATAACGGTAACCCTGTCGGAAATGCGGTTGATCTCGTCCATACGGTGGGAAATATATATCATACCTATTCCCTTTTGCTTAAGCTCCGTCATTATTACAAAAAGCTCTTCCACTTCAGGTTGTGTTAAAGCCGCAGTCGGTTCATCAAGTACCAAAATCTTACATTCCTTTGAGATTGCTTTTGCAATCTCAACCATCTGCTGCTGGGCGATCGTCAAAGATTCTACCAGCGTATCCGGGTGGATATTGACCCCGAGGTTTGCCAGCATCTCGCCTGCCCGGCGGTTCGTTTCCCGCATATCCACGGTGCCGAATTTCGTCTTGATTTCCCGTCCCAGGAAC
>USAR01000188.1 GCA_900552605.1 uncultured Oscillospiraceae bacterium
TATACCGAGGTGAGAAGCGTAACCGCCCGAGAATTCGCCGAACGGCAGCTTCATATTGGATAACATTCTGAAACCGAGTCCGTTTGAAGCCTCGCCGTAAAGAGGATCCACACCGTAGCCGAGCATATCTCTGCTCTTCCTGCCGTCGGGTGTGGCGCCTACCCAATAGCCGTATGTAAGGTGAGTTGAGGGAGAGGAAAAGTCCGGTCTGAACGGATTGCCGAGATAGTTCTTGCAGCGGATTACCATTTTTGATACTTTCTTCGCGATTCTTGCCGCCTCGTTATCGGCAACTGCTATATTGTTGCCGAATTTCGGCGCGCTTATTAAGAAATCTCTCAGCTCATCGAAGCCCTCAAAGTTGCATTTCAAGGCTTTAATAAGTGTCTCCTTGCCATTGGGATGCTTTTTGATATATTCGTCAATGGCAATAAATGAATCGGCAAGAACGCTTAGACCGTGCACAAGGCAGCCGCTGCCGTTGTATTTGGTACCGCATACCTTTGTGTCGCGCATATCTGCGCCGTAATCAAGACCACCCATAAAGCAGCTTAAGAAAGGCACTCTTGCCATGCTCAGCGCTTTCGACGCGCCGTTTGCCGCCTTTGTCATTTGTTTAAGCACTGTTTTTAAATTATTATAAAATGCTTTTCTTGTATTTTCAAGCGGAGCGGTTTCCGCTTCCATCAGCTTTTCTCCGGTTATAAGCGACTCGCCGCCTGTTAATGTAAGCTCCAATATTTTCGGAAGATTGAGCCAGCTGTTGGTTGTATTGCCATTATCCTTGCCCATTATAAGCGGCTCCTGACAGCCTGCAACGGCGTAATCCGGTATATCGTTTTCATCAACACCGCGATATTTCAGTATCTCAAAAAGTGAATCGTCGTTAAAAAGAGACGGAGTTAAAACGCCTGCGGAGAAGAAGAACCTGCCCATCTCCTCATAAAGCTCTTTAGGCGTGTTTTTATGCAGTTTAACAGAGAGTGTAGGCTGAGGCAGATTCATTGTGTAATAGGCGTCCATAATGGCATATGTCATCGTGTTAGTAAGGTCGTCGCCTTTCATATTCCTGCCGCCCAAAAGAACGTTTTGCGATATTGCCCAGCTTCTGTCTCCTACATTAAAGAACACAAGAAAGTGGCAGAACAGCTCGGCTGCCTCGCTTCTTGAAAGCTCTTTCCTGTACGGCTCAAAAATTCTGTCGGCATTGCCGACTGAAAATGCATATGGATTCGGCGCTTGCTCAATGCACATAACCATCCACAAAAGCAAGTATAGCTGAATTGCTTCATATAGATTTGCAGCGCCGCCCGACGATATGTTTTCAAGAGCTCTTTTTAAGACTTTCAGCTGAGCTTCTCTTTTTTTATTGCAGGTTTTAAGCTGTTCGTCAATAATTTTGATATATCGGTTTGTAAGAATCTTAACGCCCGACAGTGCGATTGCCGCAGCCTTATAAAATTCGCCGTCCTTTGAGTTTGCCTTTTCAATAAGCGAGTCTATACCGTATTTCAATGCTGTACGAAAATCGGGGATAACGTGACCCGTTACCTGCTCCACGAAAAAGGCAGCCTCTTTCGTATAGTTTTCCGCTGCCGAATATGTCTTTGAAAGTTTTTTTACCATTGGGGACTTTGCTGTGTAGTTACGCATTTTTGCAATTCGTTCAGCAGGGAATTCATCATTCGGCTCAATATCGCCGTAAATTGCCATAGGGTCGCAATAGCCTGAAAAGCCTTTGACCGTAAATGATGGGTTTATAAGCGCATAGCTCCTTGCGAAAGCGTCACGCTGAGTGCCGGCAAACACCGCGTTTTCGCTAAGCGACAGCGGCATTCTGCTTAAAACCTCGCAAAGAACATATGCTTTTTTAATTTCAGCCGGCTCGTCTTTGTATTTTTCCTCTGCCTCGGCTTCAATTTCTTTTGCCAAAAACCATCCGTCAAGGCGCTTTACCTCACGCTCTTCGCCGTAAAGCTTTTTAGCCATTTTCGTAAGCTCTCCGGGACTGTAAATGTTTTGCATAAATCACCCTTCTCTCCTTTTTATGTTTTAATTGTTTTTAATCCGTTTTCGGAAAATGTTTTTTTGAAAAGCTCCAATGTCTCAGGTGTTATGAATCCGTTTTTAACCTTATATTTCGTTTTCCATTTTTCCTTTCCGTATTCGTGATACGGCAAAAATTCAAACACAGTGTTTTTGGTATTGAATTTTGAAAAATAATCCGCAAAACCCTCAGGGTGTTCGGTGTTAAAACCGTTTATAAGAGGTATTCTTATGTGCAGCTGTCTGCCGCTTGCGGTGATTTTTTCAAAGTTTTTCTTGATATTTTCATTGCCGAGACCGGTGAATTTTTTTAAAGTATCACTGTCGTAATGTTTGAAATCCATTATAAGATAATCAATAAACGGCAGCAGTTCATAAAGTTTTTCGTGCGTTCCGTTTGTTTCGATAGCGGTGTTTATGCCGAGCTTTTTAAGCATTTTAAGCAGTTTTAAAAGCTCTGCCGATTGCAGCGTTGCCTCGCCGCCCGTAAAGGTGACTCCGCCGCCCGAGAAGAAAAGCTTGCGGCAGCTTTCACATTCATCGGCAACACTTTTTATGCTTCTGTCTTTTCCTGCCGTGCCATCCATTCCCTCGGGATTAGAGCACCAAATGCAGTGCATATTGCAGCCGCTTAAATGATAAACCAAACGGTTTCCCGGACCGTCCTGTCCGTAATTAAAGCCCTTTCCGAATATCCTCATACCATCACCCCTTCCCGGTTCAGTATAACTCAACGCGGAATATATTAGAATTGACAAAACAGAAAATGTAATGTAAAATAAAGAAAATTATTGGGAGTAGGGGAAACTATGGCTTGCGTGTTTTCTTACGATAACCGACATAACGTTACCGAGGCAAATTTCAACTATTATGCTGCTCCTTTCGTTCATCCTAAAAGAAAAATGAAAGAGCACGACTTTATTTATATGTTATCCGGCAAATGGAAAATCGGGCAAGACGGTGAAGTTTTCAATCTGCAGCAGGACAGCGTTTTAATTTTGAACGGGGGACTTACGCATTACGGTGTTTCGCCGTGCAGCGACGGCGCAAGAACAATGTATTTCCATGTTTCAAACGAGTCGGGCGACTGTATTCTTTCCGATGAGAATACAGATATTAAAAACAGCTTCCTTTGCGAAAGTCTTACAAATGCTGCGGAAGTGCCAAGCATTAAAATGCTTTTTCGAGAAACAGTGAACGCAAAGCTTGCGGGAAATCAAAGGAAAGCAGATATCTGCTTTTTGCATTTGCTTTGTGAAATATGCGAGAACCGAAACGCAACCTCACAAAGCTCAATTGAAAACAAGATAAAAGCCATTATTCAGAGTCATCCTGAAAGGTTTTATAAAAACAGCGAGCTTGCAAGTCTTGTTAACACTTCTCAAAAAACCGCCGAGAATAAATTTAAAGAGCAAATGGGAATGTCGCTGCATCAGTATATTTTGCAGTTTAAGACCGAACAGGCAATTAACTATTTCCGCAATTTTCCTAATATGAGTATGAAAGAGATTGCATACAATTTAGGCTTTTATGATGAATACCATTTCAGCCGACAGTTTAAAAAAATCGTGGGTGTTTCGCCGACGGAATATAAGCGCAAGAATATTTAATTAAAAATGCAGCAAACAGCCGGGAATCGGTTGTCTGCTGTATTTTTGTTATTCGAAAAAATATTAGGCAGCGGAGACACGCTTTTGCGTTCGTCTGCCAAAAAAACAGCCTGAAGGCTGTTTGGACTGAGGGAATAAAGAAAGGGGAGACTCGCCCGACTCGCTTTTGCGCTCGTCGGCACGCACGCGGCCACCGAAACAGTCCCCCGGACTGTTTCTATCGCTTGCGCGATTGCCCTGTTCGAGCCTCCCCTTCTCCGCAAAAAAGAAAAAACAGCCTTCAGGCTGTTTCAGACTGTCGAATAACCCCAAATCTCAAGCGAGGTTTGGGGTTATGAATTTTAA
>USAR01000189.1 GCA_900552605.1 uncultured Oscillospiraceae bacterium
CCGCAAGCAAGGCGTCAGCCGACCTGCTTGTTTTGGCATACCACAGAACATACGGACTGCCTGTTACGGTTTCACGCTGCTCCAATAACTACGGTCCTTACCATTTTCCGGAAAAGCTCATTCCGCTTATGATAATCAATGCACTTGATAACAAGCAGCTTCCTGTATACGGCAAGGGCGAAAATGTAAGGGATTGGCTGTATGTTAAGGATCATTGCTCAGCAATAGACAAAATTGTGCGAAGCGGCACAGTCGGAGAGGTTTACAATATAGGCGGACACAATGAAAGAACAAATCTCTGCGTTGTTAAAACAATATTAAAGCTTCTCGGCAAGCCGGAAAGCTTAATAAACTATGTCACCGACCGTCCGGGTCACGACCGCAGGTATGCAATTGATCCCACTAAGATCCACAATGAGCTCGGTTGGCTGCCTGAAACCGATTTTGACACAGGTATTGAGTACACCGTTAAGTGGTATTTGAATAACAAGGATTGGTGGCTGCCGATTGTGAACGGCGAATATCAGGATTATTACAAAAAGCATTACGGCAAAAGATAAACATTTTATTCCAGGATAGATTTAAGAGGATAGATATGGTAAAAAGTAATTCTATTGGCATTTTATGTGCGGTCAGTGAGGATTCAGATGTACTCGCGAGTAGCCTTGAGAGTGTTTTTTCGCAAACGAATGTTTCTTTTAAGGTATATTTAGGAATTAAAGAAAGCTGTGAAAAAGCTTTAAAGGCCGGCGAAAAGCTTAAGAACAGACACAAGGAATCGGTCTGTCTTACTGTTATGGATAAGGCTTTAAACGAAGCGCAAATACTGAAAAATATGCTGTCTGAAAGCCGCGAAAAATATATTGTTTTTCTGCCGGCAGGCGATGTTTTTACAGATGAAAGCTGTCTTTCAAAGCAATTCGCTATGCTTGAAAAACACCCGGATGCCACGGGTGTTTTCTGCCTTGCAAAAGATGAAAGAGACGACACTGTTATTCCGTATGATATTTCGCTTTTTCGCAATAATGAGCACGGAAGACTGTACAGCAAGCATTTTGCGGGCTACTCTATGACTGCATATTCTGCGGTTATGGTGCGCAGCGGAGAATTGGAAATACCGGAGTGGTACACCGAGTGCAGCGATGCATACTACCCGTTGATTCTTATGATGATGGGAAAAGCCAAGCTTTGCATGAACGATGAGATTATGGTCGAAAAGCGCACTGCACCAACCCTTTTTCCTGTTGAAGGGTATTCCGAAAACCGCATTGAAATGCTTAAAAATCTCGGAAAATATTTCAGAAAAAACTATGCAACCTATTGCTCTAAAACAATAAAAAAAGCTTTAAAACGCGAGGTGACATTTGCTCTTACGGCACTTTGCGACGGCAGCAACGTCAAGGAGTTTTTCAGAGAGATTTGCTCGTCACAAGACGATAAATACAAGTGGCTGCGCGACGCGATTGAAGAGTGTGCCATGGAAGAAAAACACACTCAGCTAACGGGTAATTTGCACAAAGAATGGTGCCTTTATAAAGGGCTGCCGATGGTAACGGTAGTCTGCATTACCTATGCTCACGAAAAGTTTATTGCGGAGGCTTTGGACAGCTTTTTAATGCAGAAAACTAATTTTAAGTATCAGATTTTTGTGGGCGAGGACAAAGGACCCGACGGCACGGCTGACATCATAAGGGAATATGCAGCAAAATATCCCGATAAAATAGTGCCGTTTATAAGAGAAAAAAATATGGGCGCACAGCGCAATCTTATTGATATGTGCCGTCGCGCAAAAACACCTTACATCGCATTTTGCGAGGGCGACGATTATTGGATAGACGAATATAAGCTGCAAAAGCAGTTTGACTATATGGAAAGTCACCCAACGCTGCGCTCCTGCTTCCACGACGCTGAAATTAAAGACGAGCTTGAGGAAGCGTGGTTTTTATCCGAGCAGTTTGAAAATAACAGTTTCGAAGAAAACGGCGGCAAAATGATTTGGCCGAGGACAATGAAAGGCTTTAAGCCGCGAAACACATATAATGCCGGAGCATATATAAAGAACGGCTTTGTGCACACATCATCAATGTTTTACAGATGGGACTATAATGCGGAAATTCCCGAGTGGTATTATAAGCATCAGATCGGTGATTTTTCAATGTGGCTTATCCAGCTGGGTACAGGCAGATTCGGCTATATCAGCGAGGTTATGTCGGTTTATCGCAGGCATGAGGGCGGCGCATATTACTTTAATAATAAAACCGACTATATGCTTAAAACCCGCAGTGATTGGATCGCGCTTTTAAGGGATTTAAGACTGTATTTTGCCGAACATTTTTACTATTATAAGGTTGACGATATTCAAAATAGAATCAACCGCGAGATAAACAACCTGTTTTATTATATTGTTGCCAATTTTGATTATGACATTTTCTTGAAAACAGTTAAGGAAATCGGTGAAGAAAGCTACGATGTTGTGCGTTGGGTGTACAGCACAAGGGCTGCTTACAAGCGCAAAAAAATGTCCAAAACGCTTGAATGGTATTTCGAGGAAAATCCGCGTGCGGAGGAAAAGCTTGAGGCAAAGGTTGAGCGAATAAAAAGGCGTCGAGAGATTTTCGACAGCATTAAGAGGATTTTCAACTATTGGAGATATACCTTCTGCAAAAAGGATAAATCAACATGGGTCTTTTCAGGCTTTTGGGGTCGCTCGTATATGGACAACACAATGTATATGTTTGAGCATTTGAACAAGACTCACCCCGAGATCAATGCCGTTTGGATTTCGAATGATCAAGACGTTGTTGACGAAGTTACCGAGAAGGGCTTTAAAGCCTGCCTTGACGGAACAAAAGAAGCGGTTAAAGCAATGAAAAAAGCCTATGTCGGGTTTGTTGACCATTATGTTATGTCAGATTTCGGCGATTTCAAGGGCTTCAATTATCGCCTTAAAATAGCGCAGCTTTGGCACGGCGTCGGTAACAAAAGAATGGCTGATGTTGTGGAGCTTTCAACTGTTAAGGGCTCTCAGTTAAGTCCCGATATTATTGCAAAAAGCTCGGATTCATTGTTTAAGAAAATCGGCAAGTACCTGCGAAAAATAAGAAAAGCTCCCGTTCGTGAGCTTTTTGAAAGATATCTTATGTATGTTTGTCCCGGCAGGGAAATGATTGAAGACTGCCACAGTGCGCTGAAAATACCGGAGAAAAATTTCTTCCTTTGCGGATATCCGAGAACGGCACAGCTTTCGGATGATCTTCCGTTGCCAAAGAAAAAGAAAGTGATTTTTGCGCCGACCTACCGTTGGAGCAAGAGCCTTGAAAACAGGATGGTCAAAAACCTTGTTGAAAGCTTCCCTGTTATTCAAAAAACGATGGAGGAAATAGACGCAAGGTTTGTAATAAGATTTCATCCTCACACATGGCGCGATTACGGTTACAGAATAAACTCGCAGATAAATAAATACAACCGCATTGTAATTGATGACACAGCAGATATTTACGAAAAAATGTCAGATTATTTCTGTATGATTTCCGATTATTCTTCGATTGCATACGATTTTCTGCTTATGAACCGTCCGCTTGTTTTCCATTGTCCTGATTTAGAGGTCTATGTTAATGCGGATAATGATTTAAAATACGACTATGAAAAGGTTTCTCCCGGTCCTAAAACCTCTTCTTGGGAGGAAACGATGAAGGCGGTTGCGGAGTATTCCGAGAATCCCGGTAAGGACAGCGAGGAAAGACTTAAGGTCCGCGATTTCTTCTATGATATGTCGGTCAACGACAGCAATAACTCCGAGCGCATAACAAAGGAAGTTAAGCGCAGAATAGGGTTAAAATAAGATTTTAAAGACACCGATAAAACATTGCGGTATGAATTTTTAATAACTGCCGCACTGTGTGCTATGGTTAAGCAAGCGATAATAATCCGAATCTGCCTAAAACGGAGAATTTTCGGCGTATTTCTA
>USAR01000190.1 GCA_900552605.1 uncultured Oscillospiraceae bacterium
TGAGCCTTTAAAAGACCCGGAGTTTCTGAATTTGGATAGGCTGAAAATCGCGGTAAATAACAATTGACAAATAAACTAACCCACAAAAACATTTAATTTTTTGGGGATAGTTTTATGGCTGTTTTGGTTTGTTGCAGGCAAACAAATTTTCCCGGTCGCAGTAACTTTTAATATTTTCTTACTATCTTACCGTCAAACAGTTTTTCAAATTCTTCGAGAGTTCCTTGTGTGAGCAAATCTTTTTGGCAAACGAAATTTCCGCTTTTCTTTCCCATTGGAAATGACAAGAAGTAGAACTCCCCGTAGTCATAAGCTGTTTTTACTAATCCGATACTTCTGCTCTCGGTCTGTTTATCGGAAATACAAATGAGATTATCATCTATAACATATATTCTTTTAGGAGTTATTTCTTTTCTTCCCTTTGGAGTTTTAATGCGAACCGCTATCATGGCATATGCAAAAACCGCACAATATCCGTAAAATATTGAAAATGTCTGAAAAATTCTCATCAGCATAAAAATCAAAGGCAATACCATTACCAAACCAAAAATAAATGCGTTTTGCATATAAGTAACATACTTCTTGAAAAAGAATTTTTCTGATGCTCCAGTAAGATATCCGTTGAATTCGATCATATATTTCTCCTCATTGTACTTTATTTTGAAAAGCAAATAACAGAATACTTGATAAGACCAACGACTAAACCGCAGAGGGCTATCGCTCCGCATATTAAAGTCCCAAACACTTTTAATTACACACAGCAGATATAAATATTATATATAAGCAGTGCAATTAGAAGCAACCAAAAGCCTATCTTCATTGCATTCGCTTTGAAAAGATGCTTTTTTCTGTATGCAATTATTTTTTCGTAGTCCGCTTCGGGGATGTGACGGGTTAGATAAATATAATACATGGCACTTGACAGCCATACATACACATGAAATTGCTCGCCGTTGCCTTTATGAAATCGCGGACTTATATTTTCCAACAGATCTACATCGTCCCATTTTTTTACTCGAGCCTTGCTGTAGAAATGTCTTGTAAGTATAAAATACTTAAAGTCTTCTTTGGCAGCTGCTTTTTGAAAAATCAGTATGCATCCGAATTTTATTTTAACTATCTGATATCCGGATTCATACATTCTGTTCAGATAATCTCTCAGTCTTTCAATTCGAGTCAACGCAAAAGGAAAAAATCTTATAAGATTTTTTTGATTATCCATTTCGACATTCTCCTTTGTTAAAACACTTTTTGAATATACTTACTCTGCCTATTTTTTAGTGCTTTTTCCACTCGCTTCGCTTATTTCCCATCCCTGCCGATAAGATTGCGCTCGGCGTTGACGATGAAGTCCTGGATGTTCCACAGAAGCGAAGTTATGGCATCGATCCTTTCCGTTTTCATAAATTTTCTGCCGTTATCTTTGTTGATTACACAAACCGCATTCAATACATCAATCAGTTCCATATTATCCTCCCGTTTTAAAAAATTTTTTAACTTATTACGGCGACATTGAACGAAAACATTTTTATGCAAATTATTTTTTCAGACGTGTATAGAAAAGACCCGCGTTACAAATATGTTTTATTGCTGCTTTCACAATCTACCTCATCTCGCTGTGCAGGTTTTATCATAGATACGAGTCCTGCACCAAATGACTCTGAATCGACATTAGGTGATGTTTGCCGGTACATTGTATTAAAACTTTAAATAGCCTTGCCGTTTCCAAACATCTAATGTTGTCTGCGCTTCAAAAGCTAAAATGGGGTTAGTCTTATTTTTTGCTAATGATGACAAAACTTTTTTGGCTTCTGAAACATATACGCCGAATCCTAAACAGTGCGCCGCGACAAGAGCTTTGGTTTGGTCATTTCCCGTCGCTAATAATTCTAACAAAAATGATTTGTCCGGCTCATCTTCGATTTGATGAAACAATTTACTCAGTTGCTTCATTGCGGCATTATGCCGCTTAACACCTTCTTTTGTAGTGTAATCATTTGAATCTGCACATAAATTTGCACAATATAAAAGATACAATTCTTTATAATCCGTCATCATTTTTTACTCCAAATGTTTTTGCATACACCTAATTTTAAATATTCATTATGAAAGAGTGCTGTTATCCCAAAGTGCTGTGTACCCTATAAATATTATATAGAACAAAACGCCGATACATATTGTGAAAAAACACAGTATACCGTGCCATGGCTGCTTTTTAACTTTTTTGCTTAACAAAATCATAAATAGAACTATCAAAAACAAAGCAAACATCGACACTGCATAAAATGCTATCCTGTTTTCCCAAAGCCCCGGAATGGATGGTGCTATAGCAAATATCAGCATCGATATGACAGGAAGCAGTATCATAATTTTAGTAGATGTCTTTGGCTTCTTTATTTTTTCAAAAAGTTCGGCAAATTTTTTCTTGAGCAAAGTCAATCATCCTTTTTGTGATTTGTTATGTTCGGCTTTTTGCGAAAACTGATAACCAAATATATTGCAAGTACCGCCAGCCACAACATTGAAATCAGAATTCCTATTTTAACTATGTAATCAAGAAGCGGCATTTGATATATCACTTTGCCGTCGTCTTTTACTATTCTGCTTCTGCCAAAGTTTTTTTGCATTTTGTAGGTGCTGCCGTTCAATGAGAAAGAGTCCTTGTTACTTTTGAGTTCATTGAACAGCGAGGTATCCGTATCTTTATAGCTGTTGATAACATTTCCGCTTAGATCCGTGATATAAACGGTCTCGGCAGTTGATATCAAAATTTCATCATTTTGAATAGTGAAAGCATAGGCTCTTGACGTGTGCGCGTCAACGGAATATAGCAAAGAACCTTCTTTATATACATTGATTTTGCCGTACTCGCCCAAATATAAATTCTCGTTTGAGTCCAGCGCAAACCCCTCATATGAAGTGACTACCGTACCGGAACCTATCAATGATATTGAGATAAGCATAACAAAGAAAATTATAAATAATGAAACTATCGAAAAAAGTGATAAACGCTTCATCTTTTTTCACCATCCAATCCTGCTTTGCTATTTTATTTCCCATCCCTGCCGATAAGATTGCGCTCGGCGTTGACGATGAAGTCCTGGATGTTCGTCACAACGCCCGTGATGCTCAGGCTTCCTCTGTCCTTGAGCTTGTTGACGGCGAACTCCGACACATCGACAACATAGAAATATACGGGTCTGACAACGCCGTCCACCACCTGATATGACGGGGTCATGTTGCCCGTCGCTATCGTGTGCAGCTGAGTGGCGAGGGCTATTACCGTCGTCGCCTCGCTCGTGTGCTTGCGCATGGCGTCCTGCGCGTCGTATACATTCGGTATCACATCGGGCAGAGGACCGTCGTCGCGGATGGAGCCCGCGAGCACATAGGGGATATTGTTCCTGACGAGCGCCTGCATGATGCCCGTGCGGACGTTGTTCTGCTCGACATAGTTCTTTATTCCGCCCGCTTTGCGGACAAGGTTTATCGTGTGCAGGTGATGGTAGTGCCCGTTCGGGACATTGTGCTTTGTGTATATGTCCTGCCCGAGCCCGGTGTGGAACAGATCGCCCTCGAGGTCGTGCGTCGCGAGAGCGTTGCCCGCAAAGAGCGCGTCGCAGTAGCCGTTGTTGATGAGCGACTCCATGGCGGCGCGGGAGTCGTGGTCAAACACGCAGGCGGGGCCCAGTACCCAGACTATCTTGCCGTGGTCTCGGTCGTGGCGCAGAATATCATAGAGGCGGTCATAGTCGCGGGAATACGAAGTTTCGCGGCTCTGTCCCATCCTGAACGCGAACGCCTGATCGACGCTGTTCTCCGGGGCGGAGAAACCGTCCGCGTGAACGAAGATGCCGTCTCTGCCGTCGTCCGTGCGGTTGACGACTACTTCATCGCCCTTTTTTATGTTCCTCATCTCGACAGCGTAGGGCATGCCGTCTTTTATCACGACGGAGCAGTCCATGC
>USAR01000191.1 GCA_900552605.1 uncultured Oscillospiraceae bacterium
GCAAAGCGTCACATCGGATATCTGCCCGAGCTGCCGCCGCTTTATCCCGATATGACGGTTAAGGAATACCTTCACTTTATGTATGACCTTAAAAAGGTAAAGCTGCCGAAGGCTCCGCATATTGAGGAAATTTGCAGACTTGTTAAAATAGATGACGTTTACGGCCGACTTATAAAAAATCTTTCAAAAGGTTACCGTCAACGCGTCGGCATTGCACAGGCGCTTCTCGGCAATCCCGACGTAATTATTTTAGACGAGCCGACAGTTGGTCTTGACCCGAGACAGATTATTGAGATACGCAATCTTATTCATCACTTGGGACGCAATCACACTGTCATTGTTTCTTCTCATATTCTTTCGGAAATACAGTCGGTTTGTGATAGAATCATCGTTATCAATAACGGCAGCGTTATTGCCGACGGTGCGCCCGACACGCTTTCACGCTCAATTGCCGGCAGCGATGTTTTAACACTGCGTCTCGGCGGCGATACAAGCAGCATTAAGGTTAACGCCGTTAAGCTTATCGGCAACATTAAGGGTGTAAGTGATGTTGCGTGTCTCGGCTCTTTTGAAAAGGACACCAACGATTACAGCATTTTTGTTGAAGACGGAGCAGATGTTAGAAACACCGTTATAACAAGGCTTTCGGAGCAGGGCTATACCGTGCTTACGCTGTCGGAAGCAGAGCTCGACCTCGAGCAGCTGTTCTTGCGCCTCACATCAGACGGCAAAAGGGAGGAAAGATAAATGAACGCAGTTTATAAACGTGAAATGAGGAGCTATTTTTCTTCTCCGATAGGCTATGTTGTGCTTACGGTTTTTGCTCTTTTTGAAGGCTTTTACTTCTATTTTCTGTTTTCAAATAACTACGGCGACATCTCTGCGCTGTTCAGCTTTATGATGAACATTTCAATGTTCCTGTGCCCGATTCTTACAATGCGCTTAATAAGCGAGGATAAAAGGCTTAAGGTAGACCAAGCGCTGCTCACGGCACCGGTCAGTCTTTGGGGTATTGTTATGGGCAAATTTTTGGCGGCGTTTTCTGTTTATGCGCTGTGCTTTTCATTGACTCTTGTCAACCAGCTTATTTTCGCGATTTTCGTAACGCCCGATTGGATGGTTTACATAGGCAACCTGCTTGGCAATCTCTTGCTCGGCGCGTCGCTTATCGCAATCGGAATTTTCGTTTCCGCACTCACTGAGAGCCAGTTGGTATCTGCTGTTGTTTCTTTCGGAGCGGTGTTGTTTATCATTATGATAGACACGGTTGCGTCTGCAATTAAGATAGAAGTTTTTTCAAAGCTTATCTCGGGACTTTCATTTATCTCAAGACAAGAGAGCTTTGCTTCCGGTGTGCTTGATTTTTCAAATCTCATTTTCTTCCTCAGCGTTTCGGCGGTTTTTCTGTTTTTAACTGTCAGAATGCTTGAAAAGAAACGCTGGTCATAAAATTTTTGATTGAAGGAGGAAACAAAAAATGGATATGAACGAAAAAGAGCGCAACGGATTATCCTCTGACGCGGCCGAAGAAAACACTGCCGGGATTTCCGATAACCAAACCTCGAATGTTGCCGATGCAACGGTAAACGATAACGGTGAAGCAACTGCCGATACTGCGGATAAAACAGAAGAAACCGCAGCAGAGGAAACAGCCGAAATCAGAATCGACGAAAGCAGAAAAGCCGACAAACCCAAAAAGGAAAAGCTGCACAGCGCATTCCGCCTTAAATACGGCAGCTTTGCAACGGCAATAACCGCCATATTTTTGGCAGCGGTTATTCTGCTTAATGTTGCAATCAGCGTGCTTAACGAACGTTTCCCGATGACGATTGATATGACGGGCGACGGAGTTTACACCGTTTCTGCGGATAACGCCGAGTTTTTAAAAACAATCGATTACCCTGTTGAGCTTAAGGTGCTTTTTACCGAGGAGCAATACACCGGCGGTTACATTGCTTACTATCATTCTGTAACAGATAATTCCGGCGGTAGGTATTATAAGCAAACGGTAGATCTGCTGAAGCAGTATAAAAAATACAACAAAAATATTTCGCTTACATTTGTTGACCCTTATAACGATGCCGAGGTAAGCACAATTGTGCAGGATTATTCAGAGGCAGACCTTTCGGTTAACTACGGCGACATCTTGGTTGAATGCTATGTTGACGGCAAGGATAAGGCGCCGAAGCTCGGCGTTATTCCGTTTGAAGATTGCTATCAGCTCGATTCCGACCAAAACGCAAGCCTTTACAACGACTCAAGCTACGAGAGCTTTACCCTTAACGGCAACAAGGTTGAGCAGGCTGTTGCCAACGGCATTTTTAAAACAGTTAATCTCACAACCGTTAATGTTGCAATGCTCACAATGAACAGCACCGAGGAATACATCACCAATTTTAAGGACATCTGCAAGCAAAATGCTTTCAACATTATAAACGTGCCGGTTTTGGGCGATGCAGACCTTTCAAAATACGATGTTATGATGATTTGCGCACCCAACGCAGATTATACAGCAGATGAAATTAAAATCATTGAAAAATGGCTCGATAACGACGGTAAAAAAGGTAAAACCGTGCTCTTCTTTGCTTCCGCGGGCTCGCCGAAGCTTCCTAACCTCTATGCTTTCTTAGAGGAGTGGGGTATAGCGGTTGAGCAGGGGGCAAGGTATTATTCCAAGGACAGCCGCTATTACTCAACCGACCGCACAAATATATATCTTGAATCGTGCAACACCGAGTATACTGCCACTGTTGATAAACAGTCTTACAGCTTTATTTCAAATAATATGCTGCCGCTTTCTGCGGTTTACGAAAACGAGCCTAACGGTTCGCGCTCGGTTACCACACTTTTGCAGACGATGGATACCGCAACATATATCAAACCGGATAACGATAAATCCTGGTCGCCGTCCGGTGCGGGCGGTCAGCTTCCGGCGCTGATGCTTTCAAAGGATGCCGACGACGGAAACGGCAGCTATGTTGTTGCGGCAGCTTCGATAGACTACCTTACAAACAGTCACACCGTAACAAAAACCGATAACGGAAACTATAAGCTGCTTATAAATGTGCTCAATGCAACAGCACGCAGCGACGAAGACGTTTTTGTTATGGAGACAAAGGTTGTAAGCGATTCCTCCGGCGCGTTTACTTCTTCAACAACATCGGCGCAGAGCCTTATTATAGGCATTGTTTTCATAGCGCTTATTCCGGCAGGGCTTATAGTCGCCGCAATTGCAGTTTATATGAGAAGAAAGAACCACTGATATATAAAGCACTGACGGCGCAATTGTTTTAAAAAATCCAACCAAGGGCGGTGTGTGATATAAAAGCGAAAATGAAAAAGGCGATATGCTTCAGCTTTGCCGTTGTGCTTGCTTTCGGCACTCTTTTCGGCACACACTGCTACGGTGTCGGGCTTGAGGTTGCGGCGCCTGAACTCGGCGGCAGTACAAAAACCTCGTCGTCGGACGCGGCATCTGCCGCAATAACCGTTTCGGAGCCTGTTTCACCGCCCGTTAGTTACAGCAAGGTCACGCTTTCAAATAAAATGCTTTCTTTCCTTGCCACGGTTGACGGTGACATTTCGGTAACGGTGCTTTCTTCGGAAAAGGATTTTGTGAACGGCGGATTTATTGAGTATTACAATTCTTTTGAAAAAGCGGATCGCACTTTGTATTACGACGCGATAAACACACTGAAAACCGTTGCCGAGGCTAACGATTACGTTCATCTGCAGTTTTTGGACCCGTTTTTGGTTTCAACGCAGAGCTATATAAGAAGATTTCCTTCTTATCACCTAAAGTATGGCGACATATTCATTTCGTGCTACTCTAATTTTGACGGAAATCCGCAAACAAGGTATTCCGCAATAGAGCTAGCCGATTGCTTTAAAACAAAGCAAAGCGACGGCAAAACCTACATCACGGGGCTTTGTATTGAGCAAACTCTTTATGATGTTTTAAG
>USAR01000192.1 GCA_900552605.1 uncultured Oscillospiraceae bacterium
GTGCTTCTCTGCAAGCACACGGTTTGTAAGGCTTGCTCCCACGGCAAAATATTTAATTCCTGCCTTTGAAAGTGCCGCAATATCGGCAAAATCAATGTTGCCTGCGGCAACCGTTTTAATATCGGGGAAGGTCTCGGCAACAAACGCGGCATAATCAAAACTGCCGTTAAGCTTTGTCGGAAACAACTTTACAAAATCGGCTCCGAGCCTTGATGCCGCTGAAAATTCAGACGTTGTGAAGGCCGACGGAACCATGGCGATTGAAAGTGCGTCGGCACGCTCCATCGTTTCTCGGCAGAGGTCGGGAAAGCTGACGAAATCAGCACCGGCACTTTTAACAAGCTTTGTCATACGGTCGGTTCTCACGTTTCCCGCACCCACAGTAAGCTCGTTGCCAAAGCATTTTTTAAGCCCCTGCACCTTTCTTGCGCCCTCGTGCTCAAGCTCGGGGGAAAAGCCTGTTTCAACAACCTCAACAGCCGTTACACCGCCCTTTATCAGCGCTTCCACCGTGTAAAGCAAAAGATCCGGCGAAAAATCCTTAATAACCGCAACCAAACGTTTTTTGGCAAGCTTCTCCACTGCCTCTGTTCTCATAAGCCTATGTGCTCCTTGATATCAGTGTTTTGAAAATTTTTTTGCAATTGATAGGTATAAATTGCAACATAAGTATAACACAAAACCTAAAACCGCGCAAGCTTTCGTTCTTAAATTGTTTACAGAATTTTAATGTAATGGTCGTTATTTTTTTGCACCGTCGGCAGTAATATAATACTAAAGGAAATTTTGGGAGGAAGAATCTTGCTGTACCGTTTAAGAAACACAATATATCGCTTTATGGCAGGCAGATGCGGAATGGATAGGCTTAACCTGTTTCTGCTTGTATGCTATCTTTCGGTGTCGGTTTTGAATATGATAATAACAAGGCTTGCAGGCAGCGTCTGGTTTTACAGTGTTATGTCTGTTATCGGCCTTTTAGTTTTTGCGGCAATTGTCTTTCGTGCACTCTCGCGCGATATATACCGCCGCCAAAATGAAAACCTTAAGTATTTGCAATTAAAGGAAACCGCATCGCAAAAGCTAAGCCTTTTAAAACGCCGGTTTAAGGACAGAAAAACAAACGTTTACCGCACCTGTCCCAACTGCCGCGCCGTGCTGCGGCTGCCGAAAAAACGCGGCAAGCACACTTGTGTGTGTCCTAAATGCCGCTTTGAGTTTTCCGTGCGGGTATAACACATTAAAAACCGTGGTTTGTTGTTTATACAGACTGCGGTTTTTGTTGCACCGTTAAACGTGCGCCGACGACACGGCTGCTAATGCAGCCATAATTATCCGTAACAAGCAGGCAATTGACCGTTTTAAAAGCTTAATTGCTTTTTCCCTTTGCCTTAAAGGTGGGCTTTACGCTTGACTAAAAAGCTATGCAAGTGTATAATTACGGTAGGCAAGTTGTATTTGGCTTGTCTGCCGATTTTTTAAACTGTATTGCATAGAAAACCGCTGTGCGTTAAAGGATAGACAAATGAACCAAATTCTAAAACTTACTTCCGCCGTTTTGCTGCTCTCGGTTTTGCTTTGCAGCTGCTCAGACTGTAAAACGAGCAAAACCAATACCGCAACCGGCATTTATTTTGACACGCTTGTTAAGCTGAGTGTTTACGGCGACGAAGTTCCCGCAAGTGCCTTTGATATTTGCGAAAAATACGAAAAGCTGCTGTCGGTAAGCAGACCGGAAAGTGATGTAAGCCGCATTAACAACGGCGAAGGAAAGATTACAGTAAACGAAAAAACCGCCGGACTTTTAGCCGACGCACTCGGCTTTTGCGCAGCTTCCGACGGTGAATTCGATATTACGGTTTATCCGGTTAAAGAGCTGTGGGGCTTCGGCACAAAAAATGCGGCAGTGCCGAGCGAGCCTGCGCTTAAAAATGCGCTGAAAAAAGTTGATTACACAAAAATTTTAATAGACAAAAACACAGTCACTGTTCCGAAAGACACACAAATCGACCTTGGGGCAATTGCAAAAGGCTTTATTGCCGATGAAATTGCAAAGCTTTACAAAGAAAAAAAACTAAGCGGCATTATAGACCTCGGCGGTAATTTGCTGACTGTGGGCGAAAAGCCCGATAACACCGACTATCGCGTCGGCATTAAATCGCCGTTTAATACCGAGAAAAATGCTGCTGTTCTTGAGTTTTCCGGCGGCTCGGTTGTAACAAGCGGCAGCTATGAAAGGTATTTTGAATGCGGCGGCAAGAGATATCATCACATTCTCTCAACAAAAACCGGCTACCCTACGGAAAATGAACTTGCTTCGGTGACGGTTATCGACAATAGCTCTGAAAAAGCAGATGCGCTCTCAACCACGCTTTTTTTAATGGGCAGGGATAAGGGGCTAAGCTACGTTAACTCACTTGATGGCACCGAGGCAGTGTTTATCACAACCGACGGCGACATATTGCTTTCCGGCGGGCTTACAAAAAAAGGCGACACTATAAGCTTTAAATAGCTCTTGATCCTAAAACGGGGGTGACGATTTTGCTGAAAAAAGGTGACGTTGCGGTTATTTCAACAATAGTTGCTGCGGCGCTGGTTTTCGCTGTTTTGATTTTCACAAAAGACAGCGGCACAAAAATAAGGCTTACGCTAAATGGCAAAAAATACGGCGAATACAGCCTTAATTCCGCCCGCACTGTTAAAATTGAAACCGAATTCGGCAAAAACACACTCGTTATTAAAAACGGCAGTGCGCATTTTGAAGATTGCAGCTGTCCCGACAAACTGTGCGAAAAGCAAGGAAATATTTCCAAAACCGGCGAAACCGCTGTCTGTCTGCCTAACCGTCTTGTTGCGGAGGTGACGGAATGAAAAACTCTGCTTTACCGCTTTGCCGACGTGCAATGTTGCTGGCAGCGGCTATTATTATGGGATATATCGACTCGCTTATTCCGATACCGATTGCAGGTATTGCCGGCTTTAAAATCGGTATTGCCAACTGTGTGATAATGCTTGTTATCATGACCGACGGCTTTTTGTGGGCGCTTACAATTAACCTTGCACGGATTTTTTTATTGCAGCTTATGTTCGGCAATATTTTTGCGCTGTGCCTTTCGCTTTGCGGCGGTATTTTTGCAACTGTTATTATGGCGCTTGCGCTTAAATGCCACTTTCTTTCGCCAATCGGTGTCGGTGCGCTCGGCGGTGCTGTTCATAACGTAGCGCAGATTGTATGCGCCGTCGCTTTGCTGCACACTGCAGGCATTATAAAGCTAATGCCGCTGTTGGTGCTTGCAGGTGTTGCGGCAGGAGCGCTGTGCGGCTTTGCGGCAGGATTTTGCAAAAGGCATTTAACTAACACCGCGCTTTTCAAAAAACAGCTTTAAACAGTAAGTAATTTTATTGTTTACAATAATAAAAGCAACAGCCTTAGGTGCCGAGCGCACGTCAGGCTTTATTACGTTATTGTTGAATACGACGATAAAAACACGGTAACAAAACGCAACCGCAAGCCAAATCTCCGGATAACTCTTAAAAACTCATATAAAAGCGAACCCTTTAATTTGCCAAACTAACGGCAAGCAAAAAGCCTAAACCGATAATAAAGTACACAAAAGCCCTGCCAAGAGAAAAATCTCTTGGCAGGGCTTTTTAGTTATTCCGTGCGGTCTGCCACAACTCTTTTAAAGCGGTGGCAGATTTAAAGCGGAAGAAATTATTTTGCGTGCAGACTCTTGCGGATATGCATTGTAACCACAAATCCTGCGGCAAGCAGCAGCATTATTGCGCCTGCCGTTGCGGTACGTTTTTCACCGGTTTCGGGGTTGGCTGTGCCGTTAGTGCCCTCGCCGATGCTTGTAGAACCGTCCATCGCTGTACCGATAATTGCAATAT
>USAR01000193.1 GCA_900552605.1 uncultured Oscillospiraceae bacterium
CACTCAGAAAGCTGCGCCACCCTGTACGAAGTAACAAATTTAAAGATAAATAGGGTGAAAAGCAATGTTTTTAAACCTTGAAACCGATTATGCCATTAGAATTGTACAGTGTCTTGCGGCGACAAGTAACAAAATCGATGCAAAAACAATTGCTGCGCAAACCGGTGTTACGCCGCGTTTTACGCTTAAAATTTTGCACGGTCTTGTTTCGGCAGGTATTGTAAAATCCTATAAGGGAGCAAACGGCGGGTATACGCTGGCAAAAAAAGCGAATGAGATAACACTTTTAGATGTTGTAGAGCAGGTTAACGGTTCGCTTAACATAAGCAGCTGTCAAAGTGAGAGCGGATGCACACACCCTAACGGAATTTGTTGTTTTCGTTCGGTTTTCGACGACGTAAGCTGCTACATGCGCGACCGTTTTTCAAAGGTGACTTTTTAATTTTCAGGAAAGGATTCAACAAAAATGGAATATACATATAAAACAAGCGGAGTTTGCTCAAGAGAAATCAATATAAAAATCGGCGATGCCGGCAAAATTGCGGACGTTAAGTTTTTTGGTGGCTGCAACGGTAATCTGCAGGGAATTTCAAAGCTGGTTATAGGGCAGAAACCCGAGGATGTTATTGAAAAGCTCTCGGGTATTCGTTGCGGTTTTAAGCCGACATCCTGCCCCGATCAGCTTGCCGAGGCGCTTAAGAGCTATGTTGAAAAGCATTAAAATTATTTACAAAGAATATGAAAGGATATGGTGAGCGTTTAATGTGCGACGATAACGATATTAAAATTGCGGGCAACCGTCCTTCAGACGATATAAAGAAGAACACGATAATGCAAGAAGCGGCGCCTGATTCCGGCAGTGTTGTGCGAGGAAAGCGGCTTGGTACTGCCGTTGCAAATGAATATGTCAAGGCGCTTAACGGCAAAGGTCCGGGCGGTGATGAAAGCGATGCCGAAATGCTGCTGCAAAGGCAGATATTGCTTTCCTTTTCGGCACAATCGGGTTTCGAGCAGTTTTGCAGTAACGGCGAATGTGTTTCTGCAGCAAAAAGAGCTTTCTTTGAAACTCTTAAAACAGATTATCCGGAGCTTTATCGCGGCGCGACAGACAACGGTGCGCTGTCGTTTTATTATCTTGCCTTTCGTCGTCAGAGCGAGGTTGAGCGAAGAGTCGGGCAGACCTTTGCAATGCTCTGCGCTCACGACGGCGATCCGGTTTACCAGGAGCTTGGCGAAGCGCTTTACTGCTGGTTTACATCGGTTGTTAAAAAGCTGCAGATTAAAACTGTCGAGGAAAACTGAGATTTTGGCGGCAGTTGAAAAAGAATTTAAAACCGTCTCGTGCAGGGTAATTCTGCAACCCGCGAGGCGGTTTTTGCTGTTTTTACAGATAGCTTCTCTTTTGCACGTCGTCGAAAACTTCAGAAACAGCCCGGTCTGCGGCGGCACCAGCGCACAGTGCCAACCGTTTTCTCTTAAGCTTTCCGCACCTATTTTGAACGCTGCTCAAAGTACAGCTTTCTGCTGCCGTCAGCATTTGCAAAAACGGTTGAAACAGCCGCCGAACGGCGGCTATTTCCTAGCCTTAGGCGAGGCGCGCTGTGCGCGGGCGACGCCGCAGACCGGGCTGTTTTGAGGCGGATTTCAAAGACGTGTCAACACCAAAGCCTATTCCTTAAGCACTGTCGACCGTTAGAAGAACCCCCGTTTTAGCAAAATGTAAACAAAATCAATTTTCAAAAGCGGCATCGCAATTGCCCGGTGGTGGTTTTGCCGACTTTACATAGCGGAGAAAATGTTGTATAATTAAAAAAATCAGATAATTATTAAGTCTGCAATGAAAGAGGTGAGCACTTGGCACAGCTTGAGATCATTTATTTTGCAATAATTCGTTTTGTTTTGCCGTGCATTGCTGTATTGATACTCAGTATCGGGCTTAAAAGCATTTTTCACAAATTGAAAAGAAAGACATTGGCACGTTTTGCTGTTGAAAGCTATCGCGATGTTGTGGAAATAAAAAGCGCGGAAAGCATCATCGGAAGCGGCAAGCTTTGTGATGTCCGCCTAAAAAGCGACAGCGTTCAAAAGCAGCACGCTGTGCTTCAGCTTACCGACCACGGTTTTAAAATAACACCTGTCAATCGTGAGAACAAGGTTTTTGTTAACAATTATCTTGTTGAAGACGAGGCGTATTTGGAGTCGGGCGATAAAATAAGGATCGGCTCAACCGTTTTGCAAATAGCCGTTAATCCCGCCATAAACCGAGCCGCAACCGTAAAAGCCGATAAATCGGCTCGTCAGTGTCGCATTTGCAGCACGATACTTTTAACCGTTTTCCAGCTGCTTTGCTGTATTTCATATGTCTTGCACAGTCCCGAAACTGCAATAAAAACTGTTGCGGTCTTTGGTGCAATGGTGCTTTTTCAGTGGATATATCTGCCGATCCGCGGATTCGGCACGGATGTGGGCGTTGAAATTGTCGCGTTCTTTTTAACAACTGTCGGGTTTTGCCTTTCGGCAGGTGTCGATCCCGATTCAATCGTTAAAAAAGCAGCATTTTTTGCCTGCGGTATGGTTCTGTTTTTAATAATGTCGGCGTTGCTTTCACATTGGGAAGCTGTTGAAAAGCTGCAAGTGCCGGCAGCTGTATTCGGCCTTTTGCTTTTAGCGGTCAACATTATTTTCGGCAAAGCAATCTTCGGCTCGCAAAATTGGATAATCATCGGCGACGTTTTTTCATTTCAGCCCTCGGAGTTTGTTAAGGTTATAATGGTGTTTATAAGCGCCTGCGCACTTGATAAAATGCTGCAAATAAAAAGCATCACGTCTTTTATTGCATTTGTTTTCATTTGCCTTTTGGCGTTAGCTTATATAAGGGATTTCGGCACAGCTGCAATCTATTTTGTAACAATGCTTATAATTCTTTGTCTTAGAATGTGTGATATTAAAATCGTTGCCGCGCTTTCTGCCGCAGCGGTCTTGGGCAGCACTGTTATAATTAAACTTATGCCGTATGTTTCGGCGCGTTTTTCAACATACCGTCACGCTTGGGAATATGCGAGCTCAGGCGGTTTTCAGCAAACACGCACAATGGTTGCGATTGCTTCCGGCGGACTTTTCGGCTTAGGCCCTGCAAACGGAAATTTAAAATATATTCCGGCGGCAGATACCGATTTGGTTTTCGGTATGATCGCAGAGGAGTTTGGATTGATTTTTGCCATATGCACGGTGCTTTGCTTTGTACTTATGGTTATATATGCCGCAATTTGTATTCCGCGCACACAGTCGGTTTATTATGCCGTAACGGGTGGAGCTGTTACTTGCATCTTTCTTTTGCAGGCGTCGCTCAATCTTTTCGGATCGGTGGATCTTTTGCCGTTAACAGGTGTTACAATGCCGTTTATAAGCAACGGCGGCTCTTCCATTTTAAGCTCGTGGATGCTTCTTGCTTTTCTTAAAGTGGATGGAGCAAAAATAGTAACACTCGGCACAAAAGGAGGCAGATAAACGAAATGAAACGTATTTCCTTAAGAGCGGGCATTTTGTTTGCCGCTGCGGCGCTTTTTATTTTCGGACTTGCCGTGTTTGTGCTGTTTTATGTTTCGAACGCAACCGATTGGGCAATGTATACCGGCAACACCCACCTTTATACAAACGGCGTTTTCACAGGCGGCGGCGAGATTACCGACCGTCACGGTGTGGTGCTGGCACAAACCAAAAAGGATAAAAGAGTATTTAATTCAAATTCGGATATCAGGCTTTCAACATTGCATGTGGTTGGCGATGCAAACGGGTTCATAAGCACAGGCGCACACACAGCTTTCAGAAAACAGCTTTCGGGATATAATTTCATAACGGGACTTTTTTCCGTAAACGGCGGT
>USAR01000194.1 GCA_900552605.1 uncultured Oscillospiraceae bacterium
GCTTGAGGCCCTTGGCCTTCCAGCTCTCGTATTCGGCGGACACCTTGTCGTATTCCTGCTGCCACTCGGCAGTGGAAAGAGCCATATAATCCATGATGATTCTCCTTTACAGGTAATTTATCCGATTAAAGTAACTGCATTATAGCACAGGGAAAAATCAGGCGCAAGTGTCCACATATAACAATCATTTGTTTTGCCTGCGGCAACAAGTTGACTCATTGAACAGATTGTACCGCCCCTCGCCGCAAGAGAGAGGGGCGCTGCTTTTTGGCGAAAGCGGGAAAGAAAACGCATTAGCACTAAACATAGTGCTGACAGTGCGTCCAAATCGGGCAAAAGTAAGGCCGCGGAAAGCACATCGCTTCCCACGGCCTTGATCGTTTTTATAGAATTGGTCTTGTCACAGCTCGGTAAAGGTGCGAATTTCGTCGAGCTGGGCGTAACGCCGCGCATGTGTTGTGCTCACCTTTCCGGCGCAGACGGGGCAGCCGCACTGCTGCGCGCCGGTGCGCGGATAGATGACGGATTTCCACACGTGTCCCATGGAGCACTGCCACCAGACCTTTTTGTTGCTGCCGGGCGTGACCATCTCCGGTGTCAGCGCGCCGTTGAGCGACGGGTGCCACTGCGCGGCCACGTCGGGATAGAGCGTTTCCAAATCGTTGAAGCCTTTGAGCACCTTGCGTCCCGCGCAATAGGGACGTCCGGCCTTGCGCTGCGTGCGCGACGAGACCGTGGCGCGGTAGGAATGCCCCAGCTCGCAGCGCCACCAAACGGGACGGTTGGAACTGACGGCGACATCGCTGGGCTTCAGGCACCCGTTTTTGCGCTTGTCCCACTGTGCGGCGATCTCGGGCTGGAGGTGGGCAAGGTCATTTTCGCCCGTGACGATCGTCTTGCCCGCGCACACGGGGCATCCGTGCCCCCACGCCGTGCGCGAAGCGACGGGCGACTGCCGCGAGTGCCCCTCCGGACAGCGCCACCAGATGCGGATCTTCGAGCCCGTGGAGACGTCGCGCGGCGAAAGCAAGCCGTTTTTCTCGCGGTCCCACTGCGCGGCGACATCGGGATAAAGTGTGCCAAGATCGTTGAAGCCCGGCAGGACCTTTCGCCCCGTGCAGTACGGACAGCCGCTCCCCTCGGAGCGCACATGCACCGTCGTCTGCCACGAATGGCCGTTTTCACACGTCCACCGGACTTTTTTCTTGCTGCCGTAGGAAACGGTGTCCGGCGTGAGCGGAAAATTGCGCGATTCGTCCCATTCTTTCAGTAA
This sequence comes from uncultured Oscillospiraceae bacterium, assembly GCA_900552605.1. Lineage (GTDB taxonomy): Bacteria > Bacillota > Clostridia > Oscillospirales > Acutalibacteraceae > UMGS1532. The sequence goes on from USAR01000194.1 coordinate 1,274, forward strand.
GTTTGTCCTTTCATGCAGCATGCAGAACTCATAAAATGTTTGTCGCATGTTCATCCCCCTCTTTTCGGCAAAAAAGGTTTCCCGCCTGTACCTTGCTTTCAGAGAGGGCCGGGCGGTGCAGGAAGGGCGATGCCCTTCCGAATGATTTGCAACCGGCTGTCATAACCGCACACGGCGGCCTTAGACCCCTCTGGCTTTGCGTCCCTGCTTTTCAGCAGGTTTGCCAAACATTGCTTTGCTTGTTCAGATCAGTACAGGCGCTTTCGCGCCGGAAACGGGGGAGAAAAAACTTCCGCTTTGACAGAATCAATAAAAAAAGATTCGCCGATCCTGCTATATCTGTATTCTATCACGAACTTTCCGTAAAAACAAGGCAGGTGACAAGACAGAATTCGGAAAAGTGATATAAAATTTGAAAAAATCTGAAAAAACTATTGACATATCGGTGAAAGCGGTGTATATTATAATCAAGTTAGCACTCAAAGCTCACGAGTGCTAACAATGAAATTCAAGAACGGGGGTATACGGAAATGGAACTGACGCCGCGTAAGCGAGCAATTATGGACGCTGTGGTTAAAGCTTACATTACCACAGGCGAGCCGATCGGTTCCAAGCTGCTTTGTGAACTGCTTGATATGAACGTATCATCGGCAACGCTGCGCAACGAGATGAGCGACCTTTGCGAAATGGGTCTGCTCAACCAGCCGCACACCTCCGCCGGCAGAGTGCCTACGCTTGACGGCTTTAAGCTTTATGTGCACGACCTTATGTCGCCGGAGCCGCTATCCCCCGAGATTCGGCTTGCGATTGATTCAATGCTTGAAACGATTGCGCACACACCGGAACAAATGCCGGAGCTTGGCTGTCAAATACTTGCAGACCTCACGGGACTTCCGTCATTCGGTGTGACACTGAGCAACGAGAGCGCAAAGATAAAGCGGATAAGAATGATCCCTATGGGAAAGCACACCTTGCTTTTGGTGGTTATCTCAACCGACGGAATTGCAAAAAGCCGCATTGTTCTTACGGACAGCACCGTTAACGAGCAACTGCTTTCACTTTACAGCAACATTTGCAAGGTTTGTATTGTGGGCAGACGTTTAAGCGAACTTAACACCGCTTATTTGCAATCGATTGTGGCGCGCGTGGGAGATTTCAGCCTTCCTGTTATGACGTTGCTTTCCACCATTTTTGAAATTATCGGCGAGATTTATGAGCCGCAGCTTTGCTTCCGCGGTGAATCTAAGCTTATTTCGAGAAACGACGGTGTGAAGCTGAGCGAGCTTGTTTCGCAAAAAGACGCTCTTATATCCATTTCGTTTTCAGCGATGACTTTTGTCATGACCTGTCCGGAGCCGCCGCAAGCATTGTTGTTGCAAGGTATTCGACAGGCGGCGGAAACTTAGGAAGAATTGGTGTTATCGGTCCTTCGCGTGTTGCATACAGCACCTTGATACCGAGCGTTGAATATTTTGCCGGAAAGCTCGGACAGCTTATGACTAAAGCAACAAAAGATATGGAAGAATAATAATTGCTCTGCAATTTTTCAGAAACGGAGATATGATTATGGCAGAAAAAAAAGAAAAGAAACAGCCAAAAGCTAAATCACAAGAAGAAATTAAAGCGAAAGAAACGGCAAAAGAAGAAAAAGAGCCGCAGGTTGATGTTTCGATTGAGGACGATGAGCTACAAAAGCTGCAGCAGGAGCTTGAAAAACAAAAAGAGCTTGCATTAAGAACTGCCGCTGAGTTTGACAACTTTAAAAAGCGAACCGAGCGCGACCGTGCAGCGTCCTTTGAATTCATGAAGGCGGACATTGTTAAATCGTTTTTACCTGTGCTTGATAACTTTGACAGAGCTCTGCAGGCTGATCCCGACGGAGACGATTTTAAAAAGGGTATTGAGATGATTTCCAACCAGCTTACCGATGTTATGGTCAAGCTCGGACTTTCGGAGATCGGCGGAGAGGGCGAAGACTTTGACCCGCAGCTGCACCAAGCAGTTATGCATACCGAAGATGAAAACTTCGGAGAAAATACGGTTGTTAAGGTGCTGCAAAAGGGTTACAAAATCGGCGATACCGTTGTTCGCCCGGCAATGGTGCAGGTTGCAAACTAATAAAATGTTTATCTCTTTTGAGATTTAACATATATAACACAAATAAACACAATAACATAAACTGATTTGGAGGAATTTATTATGGGAAAAATTATAGGAATCGACCTTGGTACAACAAACTCTTGCGTAGCGGTTATTGAAGGCGGCGAGCCGGTCGTTATCGCAAACGCAGAAGGCGCAAGAACCACCCCGTCTGTCGTGGCATTCTCCAAGACAGGCGAGCGCATGGTCGGTCAGGTCGCAAAGCGTCAGGCTATTACCAACCCGGACCGCACAATCAGCTCTATTAAAAGAGAAATGGGTACAAATCACACCGTTGAGATCGACGGCAAAAAGTATACTCCTCAGGAGATTTCGGCAATCATTCTGCAAAAGCTTAAAGCAGACGCCGAGGCTTATATCGGCTCAGCTGTTACAGAAGCGGTTATCACAGTTCCCGCATACTTCACCGACGCACAGCGTCAGGCAACAAAGGACGCAGGCAAAATT
>USAR01000195.1 GCA_900552605.1 uncultured Oscillospiraceae bacterium
CCAACAGCTACGCGCCCAACCGCTTTTTTACAAGAGCATACGATTCAAGACTATTATACATTCTTGCAGGCAGCGGAGTGATGCATTTTGAAGACTGCGATTATGAGATAAAGCCCGACGCGCTTTTTTATTATCCGGCAGGCACTAAATACTATCCTCAGTCGTCAAAAAAAGACCCGATATATTTTGTAACTTTAAATTTCGATTTTACAAGAGAGTTTGAGCAAAATAGGGATATCCTTGCGCCGTTGCCGATAAAGCTTTTCAACGAAAAGCTGATACAGCCCACCCATCTTGCAAACGACGTGCCTCAGCTTTTTCGAAACAGGCTTGCCCTTTACGGAGCGGGTGAATTTCGCGATATTGCAACAAAAATAGTTCGTGAAGCGGAAAGCGACGGTGAATATTCAAATGAAACGGCGGAGGCTCTGCTTAATTATTTTTGCTTAAAGCTTGCAAACCAAAGAAAACCGAAAAATCAAAGCACTTTATTTTCTGCAGCGCAGCAATATATAAACGAAAACCTTGCGTCGATTTCCAAAACAGAGGATATTGCGACAGCGCTGAGCTATCATCCATATTATTTAAGCCGCATTTTTAAAACCGAGTGCGGAATGCCGCTTCACAAATACCTTATATCGGTGCGCCTTAAGCGCGGTGCCGCTCTGCTTGCCTCGACCGAGCTTTCGGTTAAGGATATTTCTCAAGCAGTAGGTTTTTGCAATTCAGACCACTTCTCAAAGCGGTTTTCGCAGAACTTCGGCACAACACCCACGGCGTACCGCCGTGCGCACCGCACTCCGCTTTGATCGGACCAACCAAGAAACAGCGAATATCTACGCTTTTTGTTTGTCGCAGTTTTATACAGCAACTTGAATGTTGACACGTCGCCGAAAACCACTGTAAAACAGCCCTGTCTGCGGCGTCGCCCGCGCGCAGCGCCAACCGTTCACCGAGTTTTCCGGATTCATCAAACCGGGCTTAAAGCATAGCTTTTGGTTGCAACAAGGTTTTTGCAAACGGTTGAAAGAGCCGCTGAAAGCGGCTCTTTCCTCGCCTTCGGCGAGGCGCGCTGCGCGCGGGCGACGCCGCAGACGGGGCTGTTTTGCAAAAATTTCGGCAGCGTGCAAACAAAAAGCAACTTATAAAATCAGCAAAAAGAAACCGCGTGTCTTAACTAAGGTGCCGCTATGACAGCGCACAGCTTTTGAAAGCTTCCTTTTTAAACGCCCCGCAGCTTGAAGCCCGGGATTTCTCGCCGCACTCCTGCCGCTTGCCGAGCTGCGGTGTCTGTCAAAGTTTTAAAAATTTGCCGAATTTTGTGCCGCCGCGCTTTCGGCACCAAGCATTCGCCTGCCGCCTTCAAACAGCGGCGGCTCCTTTTTACGCAGTTTTCGGCACACTATTTGTGATTTTCGCAAAATCAGCTTGCCGAACCGACGGCAGACGTTAAGGCATTTTTTGCTTTTGCTCATAAAAACCAATTTAAGAAAACACGTATCTTTACCGTACGTTAAAACAGTCTTTAAAAATTGTTAAAATTATATTGCTCGGATATTGATATAATATTACCGTGCACACCTCGGTAAACTGCCGAAGACCTGCCGTAACCGCCGACAAAATCAGAATCGACATATTAAAGCAGGCAACAGAGAAAAACAGCAAATACAGCTGAAATGCCGCTAAATCAGCACTTCGCCGCCTTGGTAGAACGGCACTCTACCGTCAATAGAGTCGGTTTTCTCTAACAGTAGGTTGCCAAAACACCGCCTTGGTGCAATAATATTTTTAGCTTTTAAAACTCAGCTGACAGGAGACTAGCAAAAATGATTAAACTTTATACAGACACATCGGCAAATCTTCCCACCAGCATAATTAAATATTACGGCATTAAAATTCTGCCTTTTTCATATACGATAAACGGCAATCAGCATATCCCGACAGAGGACACCGAGTTTTGCGGCAAGGATTTTTACGATTTAATGCGACAGGGCGCCGAAATCAAAACGTCTATGATAAGCTTGGGGCTGATAGAAAGCAAGTTTCGTGAAGATCTCGAAAACGGCGACGATGTTTTGTATATCGGAATGTCGGGCGGAATAAGCGGCACGGCAAGTGCGGCGGCAATTGTCTGCAAGCAGCTGAAAGAGGAATTTCCCGAAAGGAAAATTGCGGCAGTGGATACGCTTGCCGCGTCGCTCGGCGAGGGCTTGCAGGTTATAAATACCGCAAAGCGCTTAAGAGAGGGCGCAAGCTTTGATGAAGCTCTGCAAGCAGCCGAGAGCGAGAAAGAGTATATGTGCCAATATTTTACGGTAGACGACCTGTCTTACTTGCAGCGAGGCGGCAGAATAAGCAAAACCGTAGCGGTTGTGGGCACGGTTTTTAATATTAAGCCGCTGCTTACAGGAAATTCGGAAGGCAAAATAGTTATGTGCGGCAAAGAACGCGGCAGACTAAAGGCATTTTCAGCGATTACGGAAAAATATAAGCAAAAGGTGCGCGACCTTGCAGAGGATATCGGCATTGCACACGCCGATGATCTTACCGGTGCGCAAAAGCTTAAAGAAATGCTTAAAAAGGCAGGCTTTTGCGGACATTGCTTAACGGTGGATTTTGAACCTGTTACAGGCTCTCACGTGGGACCGGGAACTGTTGCGCTGTTCTTTTTGGGCACCGAAAAATAAACAAAAACAAGGAGTTGATCTCAGATGTCCCGCACACCTCTTAAAGACAGAATCTTGCCAAGCTACACTCGGCACGAGGATATTGCAAATATGGTAACGCACATTGTAGGCGGCGCAATCGGAATACTCTGCCTTGTGTTCGCAGTGCTGACAGCAGCCTTTAAAGGCAATGTGTGGGGCATAGTCGGCGGCGCGATATACGGCTTTTGCACCGTTGCGCTTTACTGCGTTTCAAGCGTGTATCACGGCTTAAAGCCCGGTATGGCTAAAAAGGTAATGCAGGTAATCGACCACTGCACAATATATTTTATGATAGCGGGAACATACACCCCCATTCTTATTTCCTCAATAAGACCGCTGCACCCGGCGCTTGCGTGGGTGATATTCGGCGTTGAGTGGGGATTGGTAGCATTTGCGGCGGTGTTCACGGCAATCGACCACAATAAATACGGCAAGCTTGCAATGATATGCTATATCGGAATGGGCTGGTGCATAGTGCTTGTGCTTAAAGCAACTATTGAAACCGTGGGAGTTGCAGGCTTTATGTGGCTGCTCGCCGGCGGCATTTCATATACCTTGGGCGCAGTGCTCTATCGCGTCGGCAGCAAAAAGCCGGTGTTCCACACGGTTTTCCACATCTTCGTGGATATCGGCACAGTGCTGCAAGCGGTTTGTATCCTTTTTTATGTGCTGTAAGTTAACAAGAATCCATTCAAATGCGCTTAATTTGTATAGGCGAACAATAATAAATCCGAACCAGCCTAAAATAAAAAGAACTCTGAGATTGGTCAAAAAACCAACCTCAGAGTTTTTTATATTGCCGCTTTCATCTGTGCTGCTCAATTAAGCTGCCTAATACCTCAGCTAACGATTTTAATAAATAATTAAAAATTATCGTATATGCTGTTGTTCGACTCTTGCCGGCCTATAAAACAATTATATTCCTCAGTTTAATTGACAAGTGTTCGCTCATACGATATAATAAATACTCAATATAATACACAAAAAGCGAAAAAGAGTTGATATAGTTGAAAAAGTTTGTTTCTTTAATCGTCTGCATAATTGTTTGTTTTCTAACTATACCAATCGGTTCATTTACATTTGCCGAAGGTAAGCCGCAAGAGGTTAAGCCGCTTACTGAGCGCGAAGTGTTTTACACTGCGGAGTCAC
>USAR01000196.1 GCA_900552605.1 uncultured Oscillospiraceae bacterium
ATTTCAACCTGACTCTTTGGTTTATATGTCGTATAAACATAAACGCCGTATTCCTTGCCTATTGTATCGGTAAACTTTGATTTATAGGTACCGGCAAGCAACTCGGGTGAGATCATTGTTGCATGGGGATTGATCTGAGTGCCTAAAACATTTTCATCGGTATCGCGATCAACATAAGCGTCCGGATTAAAGTGATATTTATAAAGCTTCAGATTTTTATTGTTGTTAAGCAGATTAACGGTGATATCACGGGAAGTGGTATTCTTAACCTCATACTCCGTGCCGACAGAAGCATTGTTGCTGCCATTGGCTTCGATTAAAATTGTGAAATCACCCGTTTTTTGCGAACGGAATGCCGCGCAGCGAACATCATCACCCGTCCAGCTCGACATAAGAACATCAGAATGATCCTTAATATTGTTTGTAATCATTGCTATTTCGAGAAATGCGAGATTAACACGGTTAAGCTTTGCTTCATTTTCATTTGGGGTATACCAAGAGTCCGCCCAACCACCATTAGGTTCAAAAAAGCTCGGATCCGAAAGAGCTGCACCGCTGAATCCCCAGTTAAGGAAAGCGCGAATACCGGTATTGGCGGTAACAATCAGGTAAGATGCATTAGAATCCTCCCAATTTTTCCAAACGCTACGCTCGTTCAAACCGTCAACCGCAGTTGTGATATTGCCATATGTGCCACCATAGCCCTCTGTTATATAGAATGGCTTTTTATAGTAGTTGCTGCGTAGCCAATTGAAGAACGAATATGCGGTTTCATAATCGTTCTCTTCTTTATGGGTGCCATAGTAATAATGAGCTGCAACAACATCAATATAAGGTACTGCATGGTCGTGAATATAATCGGTGAATGCGTGGTGATTGTTATAAATTGAGTTTTCTTCCGCGCTCCAAACTTCAATCTTATCGCGGATGCCCTCTTTCTTAAGGGCCTTGTCAACCTTATCAACCATCTTTACCCAATAAGCCTTATCATCTACATATGTGACATAGTCGTAGCCTTGACCGGGTTCGTTATAGAACGTGAGCTTATCAACATTTGTATAACCGCGGTTAACATACAGCTCTTTCATAAGAGCGGCGCAGCTTTTCGCATATGCGTCAAGGTCGTACGGTGCCGAAGCTTTAGGTATATCAACACCGGGGAATGCAAACCAAGTTTGAATACTACTGCCTATCTTCCAGGAATAGTTAAGCGAAACTGCAGAACCGGCAGTTTTCATCATATCAAGATACTCATAAACCGACTGCATTTTCTCGCTGTCAAAATCGTATATTCCGTTTATGTAGTTTTTATAGTCAATATTGTTCTCATAATCCTCGCGCGTGGGGTTCTTTTCTTTGGTTGTTGTGATCCAATCAACCTGGAACCACATACGGTACATCGAACCCTCAATTGCGGTATAACGCTTACGGTCAAGCTCCATCCAAACAGTATTGCCGGGAGTTTTAACGTCAGGCATAAGACCGCTGGGCATCAGATTCGAGCCAAAGCCGCGATAGTCCTTCCAAACAACATTATTGAAATCAACATTAAAAACGCGCTTATTCGAGCTTACAGCTTTACCCTTCATTTGAATGGGCGAAGTGTATACGCCACGACCGATTTCTCCGTCGTCAATCGGGTCATCGGGAAGATCGGGAAGATCGATATCATCTTCCGGCAAAACCGACTTTGTTGAATAATACCATTCGGGAATATTGATTCCCGTTTGATCGTTGATATTCGGAATATCAATATTACCTGTATCATCGGGATCACCAATATCGCCGCTATCGCCGTTATCGTCTGTAGGTGTGTCAGCAGGCTCGGATTGCTGCGATGAGCTTTGCTTGCTGCTGTTCTTTTTATTAGGGGTCTTTTTAGAACAGCTTGTGCACCCAACAGCGGAAATTGCCATTACAAGTGCCAACAGCAAACAATACAAGCCTTTAAGTTTCTTTGTCATTGACCATTCTCCTTTCGGGATACCGCCCGACTTTTAATTTAAGTTGTTGCGGCGGGTTGCACACTATGTGCAAACACGAAGATTAGAACAATACTCCATCTTCCTTATCTAATATATTAACACACAGAAGCTTAATTTTAAAGCGGCAATTTGTTTAAAAACCACGGTTTTTTGTGTTTTCTTTAAACGTTTTTTTGCATTTTTTATAAATGGGATTATTTACATTCGTTTTGGTGATGATTTTTAGACTGACGACAAAAAAAATATTGCTTTCATCCTCACGACAAAACGGACAATGAAAAAGCTGTAGCCTTTTTAAACCCTGACTGTGTTTAAAACGATACCTCAAAAACATATATAAATCCCACCGCAGTGCCGCCGCAGCCCCCGCGCGTGCACCTTTTTCCACAAAGCGACATTCATTCTGAAAGCACTATAAAAAAGGTGGCAAAGCGTTTGCTTTGCCAATCGCCACAGGCGATTGCGCGCGGGGACTGCGACGGCGCTGCGGTGGGATTTAGCGCACACAGTACATCGTGCCTTTATTGCATTCTAAGTTCATTTACCATCTTCATTTTTACAGCAAATCTTGGCAAAAGCCTACGCCGGCGAGATTCGTCCCCCGTTTACGGTTTGGAATTTCGCCGGACTAATTATAGCACACGCATTATTTGATCATATCGTTTTTCTTAATGAAATCAACAACCTCGTCTACTGTGGTGAAAGCAAGTGCAACAACCGTGTCTGCTCCGCCGTAGTAAATGGCTATTCTGCCGCTTTCGGCATCGGTCAAAGCAGCACCAGGGAACACAACGTTAGGAACATCTCCGACACATTCATAGTCGGTGCGAGGATTAAGCAGATAACAGTTTGCGCGGTGCAATACCTTCCAAGGCTCGTTTATATCCATAATAGCGGCGCCCATTGAATAAACAAAGCCGTTGCAGCTTGTGGTAACGCCGTGATAGAAGCAGAGCCATCCCTCATCGGTCTCGATAGGAGTGGGGCCTGCGCCGATTTTTGTGCACTCCCAAACGTTTTTCGGACGCATAACAAGACGGTGCTTGCCCCAATATGTTAAATCCGGACTTTGGCTCAGGAACAAATCGCCGTACGGTGTATGTCCTTTGTCGCAAGGTCTTGTAAACAGCATATAGTTGCCGTCGATTTTTCTCGGAAACAGCACGCCGTTGCGTGAAACGGGAATCGTTGCGTCCTCAAACTCCTCAAAGGTTTCAAAGTCCTTTGTTCTTGCAATGCCTATAACAGTGCCTGCAGGGTTTCCGAGGCGCACCCAAGAAAGATAATACCAACCGTCGATCTCGCAAAGTCGCGGGTCGTAGCCGTCGAAAATATAGTCGTTTTTAAGATCCCAATGAATTGCATCATCGGAAAATCCGACAACGAGCTTTTGCTGACGCGTCATAATATCAACGCGAAAGATGCCTGCAAACTTGCCTTTGTAAGGAACGACGGCAGAGTTGAAAATACTGTTTGCCATAAACAGATCGTCACGACCTATGATCGGATTACCTGAATAACGCCACACGGGATACTGATAGCCTTGCGGTTTATCTTCCCAAGGAATGTTTGGCAAGGCGGCGCCGATGATTTTTGTCATAAATATCATACCTTTCATTTATATCGTTTATTATTTTTTGTGTTTTTTGCTTGGGCACAAAATTTGCTCACCAAGCTTTGTTGCTTTTATTGTAACACATTGTTTTAAAAAATGCACGGTATAAAACTGCTGTGATTTTTATATTTTCTTGCTTTTTTCGTTTCAGTCTTGCATACTGTTATTTTACTTATTGTATGTTACGATATCTCCTCTTCCCCGTCGAGTCTT
>USAR01000197.1 GCA_900552605.1 uncultured Oscillospiraceae bacterium
GGTCATAACGATTTACAGCTTACGATCGACGCCGATGTTTGCGCCGCGGCATATCGTGCCTTGGGAAGCTATTACGGCACTGTCGGACTATACGATTATAAGACAGGCAAAACCATTTGTATGGTGAGCACCCCGAGCTATGATGTCAACAGCAAAGCCGACACCGAAAGGGCGAAAAACGGTGACTATGAGGGTGTGTTTATGAACCGCTTTATCTCCTCAAGCTATGCACCCGGTTCAACCTTCAAAATAATAACCGCCGCCGCAGCAATTGATACTTTCGGCGACGCATACACAAGAACATACCGTTGCGAGGGCGGCTGTAAGATCGGCGGCGAGACGGTTAAGTGCACCGGTTGGCACAATGACATAAGCCTTAAGCAGGCGTTTGCCGTTTCCTGCAACAGCTATTTTTCACAGCTTGCGGTTGACCTCGGCAAGGAAAAGATGACGGAATATGCCGAAAAATTCGGCTTTAACAAAAAGTTCTCGATCGACGGAATAGAGGCAAAGCGCTCAAGCTATAACGTTGAAAAGGCACGCAAGATTCAGCTTGGCTGGTCAGGCATCGGGCAGTATAACGATATGCAAAATCCGCTTCAATACCTCACGGTTATCGGCGGTATTGCAAACGGCGGAACACCCGTTAAGCCATACCTTATAGACAGCGTTCGAAATTCGTCGGGAATTGTAACAAAACGCGGCAGCGCAAAAAAAGCTTCAAGAGTCTGCAGCGACTCTACGGCAAAGAAATTGCAGGAGCTTATGGACGGGGCTGTTGCAATAACATACGGAAAAAGCTTTTTCACAGGACTTGACGTGTGCGGAAAAACCGGTACTGCGGAAGTCGACGGCAGAACACCGCATGCCGAATTTGTCGGATTTTGCACTGATGAAAAATATCCGTTTGCATTCGTTGTGGTCGTTGAAGAGGGTGGCAGCGGAAATTATATTGCAAAATGGGTTGCTAATCAGGTTTTGCAAGCGGCAAAGAAAAGCTATGATAAGTCTTTGGGATAAAGGATAATTTTAAAAATGGAAATAAGAAAGGCCGAAAACAGCGATCTTGAAAAAATTATGGAGATTTATTCCTACGCCAGACGTTTTATGGCGGAACACGGAAATCCAAAGCAATGGGGAAATACAAATTGGCCGCCGAAATCGCTGATTGAGAACGATATTAAAAGCGGCGACAGCTATGTTTGTGTTGATAAGGGCGTTGTTGTGGGTGTGTTTTATTATAAGGTCGGAAAGAATGTTGAGCCAACATATAAAAGCATAAAAAACGGCGAGTGGCTTGGAAAAGATACATACGGCGTTGTTCATCGCATAGCTGCCGACGGCTCATCAAAAGGCGTTGGAAAGTTTTGCATAAATTGGGCTTACGAGCAGTGCCGCTATTTGCGAATTGACACACACGGCGATAATATAGTTATGCAAAATCTTCTTAAACGACTCGGGTTTAAAGAGTGCGGCATAATTTATGTTGAAGAGGATAACGACCCGAGAATTGCTTATGAAAAGCTGTAATTTATATATTAACAATATAGCATAATAACAAAAAGGGGCTGTCTTAACTCGACAGCCCCATAGTAAAACGAGCGGAGCTACAACAAAAATGGCGAGGCGAATGCCAAGCCGAAAGACTTTAAAAAGAGAAGAACCTCCAGTATAATAGTAGTGGTTTGGCGACCGCATTACTAAAATACAGGAGGTTTTTCAAATGAAAGAAAATAATGAGATAAGAAGTTCAGCCCACAGCAAGTATAGGTGTCATTACCATATAGTTTTTGCACCAAAGTTTAGAAGAAAAGAAATATATGGAAAACTTAAAAAAGATATTGGGCAAATACTGCGAAAATTATGCGAGCAAAAAGATGTGCAAATAATAGAAGCAAAGCATGCCCCGACCATATACATATGCTGGTGAGTATCCCACCGCACATAAGTATAGCACAGTTTATGGGATATCTCAAGGGCAAAAGTACATTGATGATTTTCGACCGACATGCGAATTTAAAGTACAAATACGGCTCAAGAAGTTTTTGGTGTCGAGGATACTATGTAGATACGGTCGGTCGAAATAAAAAAGTAATAGCGGAATACATAAGGAATCAGTTAGAAGAAGATTATGCAGCAGACCAAATTAGCATAAAAGAATTTACCGACCCGTTTACGGGTGACAAGAGAAAGTAGGCAAAAAAAGACAGCCGCACGTGAGCGGCTGCCGGAGAATGTAATGCGGTGCTAAACTTTCGAAACCCCTTTTAGGGGTCAAGCCAGTAATCACCCCTTATAGGGGTGGAGCAAACCACCGGTTGAACCGGTGGTTTTGATTTTTGTATAGAAGTTATTGCTTCTTGTACCCGCACTTCGGGCATACGCCTTTTTCGTTCAGCGCAATGCCGCAAAGGGGACAGCGATCCAAAGTACCTTCCGGCTTGTATTCCTGAGACGCAGCATTCACACCACTGGTGAAAGTCAGCTTGGCAATATTCAGCCTGTCCTTCAGGAGTTCATAGACGATCTTGATCATGCCCTCGACGGTCATGGTCTCTTTCGTGACGACCAGACGGCAATCAGGATAGGCTGTGGCCAGTTCGGTCTGGAATGCGGGGCCCTTCATCTTGTTGGTCGGAGCGCCATCCTTGATTCCCTGCTCTTCATAGACCTTCAGAATTGCGGGCAGCAGCGGATCGTCTTCCCGCAGAATCAGAGCATGGTCGAAATTCTTCAGAACATCCCATGCCGTCTTCTGGATTTCGTTGCAGGGGAAGACCATATTCACGCCCGGCTCCACAGTGTCCTCAACTTCGATGGTTAGAACCCCGGTATGTCCATGCAGATACTGAGCCTCTCCTTTGAAACCATAAAAACGGTGTGCGTACTGAAGGTCTAGCTTCGTAATGCTTCTCATGATAATCCTCCTAAAAAAATTGATATATGAAAACGCTCGTTTCCGGGCTTTTTCCGAAGGGAATTTATTTCTGAACAGAATCCTGCTGTTTCTTGCATTCCGGGCAGACACCATGAAAGAGAATATCATAACCGATGAAGTAAAATCCATGGGTATCCCGGAGCCCATGCTCAAGGCCAGTGACAAAATCCATGTCCACATCAAAGACGCGCCCGCATATGTTGCATTTCACATGGCAGTGGTTTCGGCTGATATGGTCAAAGCGGTCGGCACTCCCCGGGATTTCAAGCCGGCGAATTTCGCCCATTTCCGATAACAGATTCAGATTTCGATATACGGTTGCCTTGCTGATTGTCGGATACTCCTGGATGATTTCCTCATAAACCTCATCTGCTGTGGCGTGGTAATGCAATCTATTCACTGCCTCCAAGACTAGGGAGCGTTGAATTGTATTACGTCGTGCCATAGTGTTCACCTTATCGATATTGTTTTCTTATTGATATTATATATCATTTATAATTAAAAGTCAAGATCCCATTCTGAAAAATTTCCCTCAATCACTTCCTGCTAGCTCACCACTTCAAAACCATTCAGAATAGGGCGCACTTCTATACGCGTCTGGCGTAAATATTGTGCGTCCTGCGTTGCTTTTTTTGTCAAGGGAGCTGCACTCCCTTGCGACGCTTACGAGTCTATCCCTTGTATCTTGCTGGGTAAACACAAACAAAACCTCCATATGATCGCTGTGTCTTTATTGAGGGTATGGCAAGGGGCGTAGATATCTGGACAGCACAAATCGTGCTGATGCTCCGTGATGAGGGCAGCGATGGCCGATGAAAGTCACAGTATAACTATCAAGCATCTATTCATCTTCGTTCTATCGGCTGTAATCATA
>USAR01000198.1 GCA_900552605.1 uncultured Oscillospiraceae bacterium
CTTTCGGCAGACATTTGCCAAACAGCCACGCAGCCAGAAAAGGACAGATCAATAATGGAAATACTTTACTCAATATAACAAAGAACGCTCCCCAAAAACTAACATCGGGATGTACTTCCACCAAAGGAAAAAAAATAGGGACGGCAATAGCTGCTCCAATATTCCCCAGCAATGTGTAAGTAGTCAGACTCGCCGCACTCCCTCCCAATTTGGAAGTAATCACTGCCGCAGCAGTAGCCGTAGGGCAGATAATGCAAACCATGACCCCTTCCGCCACAATTTTATTGAAACGATAAAGCAGCAAGTAAGCAGCCAGCGCCCCCGCAATCTGGATCAACAACAGCCATGCATGAAGTGGCTTTGGTTTCAAATCATGCGGAGATACTTTACAAAAAGTGAGCAGCAGCATCGTGAATATGAGATAAGGAGTCAGGAAAGATAGACTGATGAACAAAGGATACCCCACAGCGCCTACCAACATAGCGATAGGTAATGTCCAATTCTTTAAAAACTTAAGCATCGGCGTACATTTTAACTTCGGGGTGCAAAGTAACGGAGATTTCAGGAGAAAAGCTACCTTTAAACCGAAAAAAACACAAAACTTAATGGCAAATAATGAGTTTTCTACAAAATTCTACTACATTTGCAGCGTATTACAGATATGAAACTGAATAGACCATACATATTATATATATGCATTTGCCTCTGGCTTCTTTTCTTACCCTTATGCACCAGCCATTTATGGGGTAAAGATTTTGTCGTGGTCATTGATGCCGGACATGGCGGACACGACCCCGGCGCTATTGGAAAAATCTCAAAAGAAAAAGAGGAGCTTTATTACTCCGTCAACACCGAGCTTACAAAACTAACTGCACAAAAGGCAAAAGCCGACGGTGCGGGTCAGTTTATTTTTATGAGCAGCGCAATAGTTTACGGTGACAGCGCACCGCTCGGAAAGCAAAAGATGATTACAAAAGACACAGTTCCGTTTCCTGCCAACTGTTACGGTGACAGCAAGCTGCAAGCGGAAAAAGCAATCCTTCCGCTTGGCGATGAAAGCTTTAAAGTGGTAATTCTAAGGCCTCCTATGATATACGGAAGAGGCAGCAAAGGCAATTATCCTATTCTTGCAAAGCTTGCGCTCAAGCTCCCGATTTTTCCGAATGTCGAAAATTGTCGCTCTATGCTGTATATTGAAAATCTTTGTGAATTTGTGCGGCTGATGGTTGTAAACACAGAAAGCGGAATTTTCTTCCCGCAGAACAGCGAGTACAGCAATACTTCAAACCTTGTTGAACTGATTGCTGCGGCTCACGGCAAAAAAATCAAACTTGTTAAAGGCTTTTCTTGGGCGCTTAAGCTTTTAAGCCATGTTACTCCTCTTGTCAATAAAGCCTTCGGAAGTCTTTCTTACAGTCGTGAGCTTAGCGTTTACAAAGAGAGCTACGACATTTGGAATTTGGAAGAATCTATTAAAAAAACCGAAAGCTGAGATTCAGGAAGATTTTATGAATATACTTGTTATTTCGCAATACTTTTATCCGGAAACCTTTCGCGTTAATACATTTTGTGCCGAGCTGAAAAAAAGGGGACACAATGTTACCGTTGTAACCGGTTACCCGCAGTATCCGCAGGGCAAGATTTACAGCGGATACGGATTTAATAAACCGTATGACTCCGAGTGGAACGGTGTAGAGATTATAAGGCTTAAGGTTTTGCCGAGAGGTAAAACACCGATAGGAATGCTGCTTAACTGCGTTTCGTATGTAATAAAAGGCAAAAAGTGGGTTAAAAAGTGTCAAAAAAGGTACGACGCGATATACGTTTTTGAAGTATCGCCTGTTACTGTGGGACTGCCTGCAGTTGAATATAAGAAAAAATTCGGAACGCCGCTGTTTTTTAACGTTCAGGATCTTTGGCCTGAAAACGTTGAGGTTGTGCTTGGAATACATAATAGATTTGTGATCAACACAATCAATAAAATTGTGGATAAAATTTACTCTGCAAGTAATAAAATTCTTTGCTCGTCAAACGGTTTTGTTGAAAATATTTCCGCACGCGGTGTGCCGAGAGAAAAGCTGGTGTTTTGGCCGCAGTTCTGCAACGAGCCCGAATTTCAAAACGCAAGCAAACCGAATTGTTACAAAGATGATTGCTTTAATATCGTTTTCGCCGGGAATATCGGCGAGGCACAGGGCTTGGATCTGCTTATTGATGCCGCTGCTGAGCTGAAAGAGCACAGTAATATTTCATTTTACATCGTCGGTGACGGCAGAGCAAAGCAAAGGCTTTCTGAATTTGCCGAAAACAACGGACTTCTGAATGTTCATTTTGTCGGCAAGGTCAGCGAACAGGAAGCCGATAGATATATCCACTTCGCCGATTGCGCCTACCTTTCTTTTAAAGATAATCCTGTATTTAATATGACTATTCCGGCAAAGCTTCAGTCCTATATGGCGTGCAAAACTCCCATAATTGCGGCATCAAGCGGCGAAAGTGCCGAAATTATAAATAATGCCGGGTGCGGCGTTGTAAGCGAAAGAAACCCGCAAAAGCTTTCAGAGTGTATTTTAGATATTTCGCAAAACAAGGAGCAATTGCTTGAAATGCGTGAAAATGCTTACAAGTATTATTCCGAGAATTTCAACAAGCAGAAGCTTATAAATGAATTCGAGGAGCTATTGACGAGTGTTTAATGGTTAAGCTGATGAGAGTCAATCTACGTTACAGTTTGGGATTTTGCATTTTATCGTCGGCTTTGTACTCATTTTTGAAATACTCAAAGTATTCCGTTCCGAATTCGTAGCTTCGCCGAACAGAAAAATGCAATAACACAAACTCTGCGACCTGCCATTTAGAAAATTACAGATATATCGTGGTCGCAGAATGCAGTAATACTAACGTATTATAAGGGATAAGACAAGATATATAGGAATTTTTTAATGTTAGGCGTAACGGATTCAACTCTCGCCAGTTTAGGTAAGTTTTATCAGAGGTAAAGGAGTGAGAATTAAATTATGAAGGTTTTGGAGATAAATTCTGTTTGCGGAATAAGAAGCACAGGGCGAATTTGCACAGATATTGCGGAAGTGCTACAAGAAAACGGTCACAAATGTATTGTTGCATACGGCAGAGAAGCCGCTCCGGAAAAATATAAGGATATATCTTACCGAATAGGCTCGGATACAGATGTTAAGATGCACGCACTAAAAGCACGTTTTTTTGATTCGGCGGGTTTCGGAAGCAAAAAGGCAACCGAAAGGCTTATAGAAAAGATTAAAGAATATGACCCGGATATTATTCATTTGCACAATATTCACGGCTATTATCTCAATATTGATATTCTGTTTAATTATCTTGCGGTAGCGGATAAGCCGGTAGTTTGGACCTTGCATGATTGTTGGTCTTTCACAGGGCACTGCGCTCATTTTGATTATGCGGATTGTAAAAAATGGATATGTGGGTGCAATAACTGCCCACAAAAGCACGGCTACCCTCAAAGTTTGCTTTTTGATAATTCAAAGACTAATTGGAACATGAAAAAAGAAATTTTTAATAGATTGAATAATCTTACTATTGTTACTCCGTCAAAGTGGCTTGCTGATTTGGTTAGTAATTCGTATTTAAATAAATACAGTATTAAGGTAATAAATAATGGTATTGACATTGGTACATTCAAATACAGAGATAGCAATTTTAAAAAGAAATATAAAATAGAAGATAAAAGAGTGGTTTTAGGTGTAGCAAGCGTTTGGGATAAACGAAAAGGTTTTGAGGATTTTCTTAAACTAGCCGGGCTTTTAAACAAT
>USAR01000199.1 GCA_900552605.1 uncultured Oscillospiraceae bacterium
CACCGCCGGGTGTTACCAAAATTCCGCTTGCGCCGCCGTCGCAAAATTCATCGCGAAGTGTGCTAAGCAATATGAACTTCGGTGCATTGTACCGCTTCTTCATTTCAGTCGCTCTCCTTCCTTAAAAAGTTTTTTCTGTAATGTCCGTTTTTAATGGACTTGTTCAAAAACAACTCGGTTTTTTGTATGCTGTTTTTGCAAAGCAAAAATTATTTCTCAGCAAAATATTTGATTGTGCGAACCATCTGGCTGGTGTAGCTGTTCTCATTGTCATACCAAGAAACAACCTGTACCTGATAGGTATCGTCGTCAATCTTAGCAACCATTGTCTGAGTTGCGTCGAAAAGCGAACCGTAAGTGATACCTACGATATCGGAAGAAACCAACGGCTCCTCGGTATAACCGAACGAAGCAGAAGATGCAGCTTTCATTGCAGCATTGATAGCTTCCTTGGTGATGTCCTTGCCCTTAACAACAGCAACAAGAATTGTTGTTGAACCGGTCGGAACAGGAACACGCTGTGCGGAACCGATGAGTTTGCCGTTGAGCTCGGGGATAACAAGACCGATTGCCTTTGCAGCGCCTGTTGAGTTAGGAACGATGTTAACAGCAGCTGCACGTGCACGGCGAAGGTCACCCTTGCGATGAGGACCGTCGAGAACCATCTGGTCACCGGTGTATGCGTGAACAGTTGTCATAATACCGCTCTGAATAGGAGCAAAGTCGTTAAGAGCCTTTGCCATAGGAGCCAAGCAGTTTGTTGTGCAGGAAGCGGCGGAAATGATTTTATCGTCTGCGCTCAATGTTTCCTCGTTAACACTGTAAACGATTGTGGGAAGGTCGTTGCCTGCAGGAGCGGAGATAACAACTTTCTTTGCACCTGCGTCGATGTGTGCCTGTGCCTTAGCCTTTGAAGTGTAGAAGCCTGTGCACTCGAGAACAACGTCAACACCAATCTCGCCCCAGGGAAGATCAGCTGCGTTTTTCTCAGCATAGATTTTAATTGTTTTGCCGTCTACGGTGATGCTGTCTTCACCTGCAACAACGTCGTGATTGTAGCGACCCTGTGCAGAATCATACTTAAGAAGATGTGCGAGCATCTTAGCGTCGGTAAGGTCGTTTATAGCAACTACCTCGTAGCCCTCTGCGTTGAACATCTGACGGAAAGCCAGACGACCGATGCGGCCGAAACCGTTAATAGCAACTTTAACCATAATTTTAACCTCCAAATATTTTCTACTTTCCTATTTTAACCAATAATCACAGAAAAAGCAAGGTCAAACTAAAATTTTTCTTAATTTATTTTATTTTTTGTAACATAATACAAACTAAGCCGTGCCTAAAAGCTATAATATGTTAAAAATTTAACGCTTGTTTTCAATTACTTTACCGATAACAACAAGCACTGCGGCAGCAGCAATACATAATGCGGTTACAATTGACATAGCCACAAAATCAGCACCGACAACCGCCGTTATATCAAAGCCGCTTTTCACTTGTGTGTGCACAAAGATTTCAACAGCGTCATAAACCGCGGCACCGAGCACAAGCAAAGTTGCAACAGCATTTGTTATGCCGACGCCCGTCTTTTGTATCGACTTGCTGCCGGAAATGCGCTGCGATGAAAAGTCAAGCATTTTTGAAAGGTACCAAATAAATGCGACAGCAACTATTGTTTCGGGAATCATATATGTAGCGTTGTAGCCTAACGAATAGATAATGCCGTCCTTTGAGGGAATTGAAACACCTGCCCAAACAGTGCAGCCTGAAATGCAGTGGCAAATATAGCGAAGTACGCAAGCAAGTGCCATACCGAGGCACATTGCAAGCTGCTGATTTTTAATCCTGTTTCTGAAAGCACCGACAAGTCCTATAACGCTGAAGGCAACGATGTAATCGAAAAGCAGAATCATTATAACCGCTTGCGCTGAGGTTGCGTAGCTAAAGTTCTTAAGACCTGTTAAAAGCTGAGTTAAGCTGTAAATAAACGCAGTTGCAATGCCGCGCAGTGTGCCGTAGCGGTATGCAACAATTGCAACAGGCACCATACTGCCCACAGTAACGCTGCCGCCAAACGGCAGATCCACAACCTTAATAAGGCTGAGTACAAATGAGAGTGCAATCATAATTGCGCTTTCGCACAGCCAATTGATTTCTGTTCTTTTTGTTCTTTCCATTTCTGTTTTCCTCCTGATTATTTAAAGCACAATAAATAAAGCACCCCGACCGCAGTCAAGGTGCTTCAATCGCTTTTTATACCGAAAAAATCGGCAAGAACCAAAACATCTTCCCTACGCCGGCATTACCCGTATCAGGTTTAATGGGTTGAGCAATATGCCCTCTCAGCCGCGGCTTGGTTTTGATAAATTAAGACCATACCGTCAGCACCCCGTGCTTTAATTTATTTGTCGAAAAGTATCATATCACAATTCTCATATTTTGTCAATAACCGTTAATAATAATTATGGTACAACAAAAAAACAGGAGTGAAAACAAAATGAAAACAAAAATTGAAAAAGCAGAGGGCTTTCAGTTAATCGATTCAAGAGGTAATCCGACAGTAGGGGCACGGGTTACTCTTGCCGACGGCAGCTGCGGCTTTGCACTCGCGCCGTCCGGCGCTTCCTGCGGAACATTTGAGGCGCACGAGCTGCGTGACGGTGATGAAAACGCATACGGCGGGAAAGGCGTTTTAAAAGCGGTGCAAAATATCAATGAGGATATAGACAAGGCGCTTTGCGGCGTTGACGCATTTAATCAGCATAAAATCGATAAAACGCTTGTAATGGCAGACGGTACGGAAAACAAAAACAAGCTTGGCGCAAACGCAATGCTCGCCGTATCGCTTGCAGCGGCAAGAGCGGCGGCAAACAGTCTTAAAATTCCGCTTTTCAGATATCTCGGCGGAGCGGCGGCAATACGCACACCCATTCCGATGATGAATGTACTCAACGGAGGAGCGCACGCGTCAAACAATGTGGACATTCAGGAATTTATGATAATGCCCGTCGGTGCAAAAAACTTTGCCGAAGCGCTTAAAATGGGCGCTGAAACTTACCACACACTCGGCAAGCTTATAAAACAGCGCGGCAGCAACTGCGGAGTAGGCGACGAGGGCGGCTTTGCGCCGAGTCTTGAAAATGATGAAACCGCACTTGAACTGCTTTGCGAAGCAATAGAAAAAAGCGGATACACAACAAGAGACATTGGGATTGCTCTTGACATTGCTTCAAGTGAATGGTATGAAAACGGCAGCTATCACTTGCCAAAGCGCGATATTGTTCTTTCGAGTGAAGAGCTTTGCGAAATGATTGAAACGCTGTGTGAAAAATACCCGATAGTATCCGTTGAGGATGGTCTCGGTGAAGAAGATTACAGCGGTTGGAAACGGCTTACCAAAAGGCTCGGAGAGCGTGTTCAGCTTGTGGGTGACGACCTTTTTGTTACAAACACACGTCGTTTGCAGCAGGGCATTAACGGCGGCTATGCGAATGCGATTCTTATAAAACCAAACCAGATAGGTACTCTCAGTGAAACGCTTGAAGTTATTGATGTTGCAAAGCAAAACGGATACAATACTGTTATATCGCACCGCTCGGGCGAGACCGAGGACGCCTTTATTGCCGACCTCGCAGTTGCCGTTAACGCGGGACAGATTAAAACCGGTGCTCCCTGCCGCAGCGAACGCACCGCAAAATACAACAGGCTTTTGCTTATTGAAAACGAACTTGCCTAGGCAAGCGATAATAATCCGAATCTGCCTAAAACGGAGAATTTTCGGC
>USAR01000200.1 GCA_900552605.1 uncultured Oscillospiraceae bacterium
GTGGATCGACGGCAGCGAGGAGCAGCTTGACGCACTCCGTCGCGAAGCAGTGGAATCCGGCGAGATGATTAAGCTTAATGAGGAAAAGCTTCCCGGCTGCTATTTGCATCGCACAAAGCCCAACGACGTTGCACGTGTTGAGGACCGCACCTTCATTTGTACCACCAAGGAAGAGGATGCAGGCCCTACAAACAATTGGTGCGCACCGGCTGAAATGTATAAAAAGCTTTATAACATTGCCCGCGGAACATATCGCGGCAGAACAATGTATATAATCCCATATTCAATGGGTCCTGTCGGCTCACCGCTCGCAAAGATCGGTATTGAGGTAACCGACTCTATCTATGTTGTGCTTAATATGTCGATTATGACACGTGTAGGTCAAAATGTGCTTGATGTTTTGGGTGACAGCAACGATTGGGTGCGCGGTCTGCACGCTAAGTGCGATGTTGACCCCGAGAACCGCTACATCTGTCAATTCCCCGAGGACAACACAATCATCTCCGTTAATTCGGCATACGGCGGAAACGTGCTGCTCGGCAAAAAGTGCTTCGCACTGCGTATTGCTTCTTACCAAGGCTGGAAAGAGGGCTGGATGGCAGAGCATATGCTTATCCTCGGTATTCAGAATCCGAAAGGCGAGATTCACTATGTTGCCGCCGCTTTCCCGTCAGCCTGCGGCAAAACCAACCTCGCTATGATGATTCCGCCGGAGTATCTTAAGAAAAAAGGCTACAAGGTCTGGACAGTGGGCGACGATATTGCTTGGATGCGCATCGGCAAAGACGGCAGACTGTATGCTATCAACCCCGAAAACGGTTTCTTCGGCGTTGCCCCCGGCACAAACGAAAAGTCAAACTACAACGCCCTTGCTTCAACCAAGAAGAACACCATCTTTACAAACGTTGCTCTTAACCTTGATGATAATACCGTTTGGTGGGAGGGTCTTAACAAAGATCTGCCGCAAAACGCTATCGATTGGCGCGGCAACAAGTGGGACGCTTCTAAATTTGATAAGGCAGATAAATCAACCTATGCCGCTCACCCCAACTCACGTTTCACAGCACCGGCAATTAACTGCCCGTGCATTTCCGATGAGTTCAACAAGGGCGAAGGCGTGCCGATTTCAGCAATCATCTTCGGCGGTCGTCGTGCAAAGTGCGCACCGCTGGTATATCAATCAAGAGATTGGGTAAACGGCGTGTTCATCGGCTCAACAATGGCTTCCGAAACCACAGCAGCTGCTGCCGGTGCAGTCGGTGTTGTACGTCGCGACCCGATGGCAATGCTTCCGTTCTGCGGCTACAATATGGGCAACTACTTTGCACATTGGCTTGAGATGGGCGAAAAGCTCGGCGATAAAGCACCGAAGATCTTTAATGTTAACTGGTTCAGAACCGATGACGAGGGCAACTTCATATGGCCCGGATTTGGTGACAACTGCCGTGTTATCAACTGGATCATCGACCGCTGCGAGGGTAAGGCGGACGCAGAGCTCACCGCAATCGGTTATGTTCCGAAGCCCGAGGACATCGACCTTACCGACCTTGATATGGATATCGAAACTCTTAAGGGTATCTTAAAGGTTGACAAGGACGTTTGGACAAAAGAGGCTGCCGAGATTGAAGAGCACTACAAGAAATTCGGCGACAAGCTTCCCGCAAAGCTTAAGGAGCAGCTTGAAATTCTTAAAGCAAATCTTGATAAATAATATGATAGCTTAAAAAAGCGGCATAATAAAACCTGAAAAACCACCGTGTTGATTGGATAATCGCACGGTGGTTTTAATTTATTGCTCAGATAATACAATCAGGGCGAAATATAACCGACTGAATCGCGCACAAAACTCCGTCCGATGTGACGCCTGCCCCCGCGCCGCGCCCGAATTAAATTTTTATCTTTCCGATAAAAATTTAATTCGGGGTGCAAAACTGGTTATATCGATCACTCGGCGGCTTACCGACGGTCGGTTTTGCCGTCGCTTTTAAGCGACCGCGCGGCGCGGGGGCAGGCGTCACATCGGGCGGCAGGCGGTACAATCAGTCTAAAGGCGCAATGCAAAATATCCACACGCAGCGTTGCATTACAAAAAGTTGAGAGAGCTCTGCTTTTTGTGCAGTTTGAGAACAAAGGCAGTAGATGTGAGCAAAAACACATTGCCTGCAAGCGATATGCAAAACAGCATCTCACTCATTTACCGATAACTAATTTAAAAACCAACCGCCGTCTTGGAAAAGGCAATGCCAAGACAGCGGTTTTTTATATTTTATAAATTTCTATTTGCTGTAAGATAACGTGTTGCCGCAGCTACCGCTTTTGTGTGCATTGAGTGTATGTCTAATCGCTCCACTGTACCAAGCTGTCGTTCTGTTGCCGTTGCCGCCGCATTTGTTTCATCGCTGCACTTCTTTACCGCCGCTAAACGATATTATATCAACGATAACAGTCATCAGCCGTCAATCGCAATCCGCATAAGCCGCCGCAATTCGGTTATCGGCGCAGCCGTAATAAATAATCCACTTGCCGTTACGCTTCACAAGTGCGTTTCCGAAAATCGTGTACGGCGCAATTCCGTAGCTTTCATATGGCATTTCAGGCTTTAAAATAGGCTCGTCACTTCGCGCAAAGCTTCTCCGATTGCTCGTCTTTTTTTATAATAGGACAGGCAGGTGCTTCGCAAAAAAGACGACTGCAGAAGTCCTCTAAAAAAGCGGGATTTATGCCAACCCACGCACAGCTGCCGCCGTCAAGCTCTTTGTATTCGTTCAAAACACAAGGGTAAATAAAAGCAAGATCACCTTTTGACAGCACAAATTGCCTGCCGCCGACCGTAACGAGCCTATTGCCGTCTTTAATATAAATAAGCTCTAAGTTTTCGTGGAAATGCTCCTTAAAATTGCCGTTGTCACCAGTCAGCACAAAGCATTCGCTCGGCAGATGCTACGATTCAATGTAGTGCATATTGCATTACCCCGTTTATATAAGCTCTTGCAGCTTAGGAAAAGGTGAGAGCGAGCGTTTTAAAATGCCGTGCATTTCGGCAATTGCAATGCCGTAGTTTGTAATCGGCACGCCGTGCTCTCGCGCTCTCAAAATTCTCGAGAGCATCTCACGGCGATTGAGCATACAGCCGCCGCAGTGAATAACAACGCTGTATTCGCTTGGGTCGTCGGGAAATTCTGTGCCGGAGGTAAAGCTGAGCTCAAGCTCGCAGCCTGTGTATTTCTTCAGCCATTTAGGCAGCTTTTCCGTGCCTATATCGCCGCATTGACGGTGGTGAGTACAGCCCTCCGAAATCAGCACCTTGTCGCCGTCCTTAAGGTTTTTAAGCGCCGCCGCACCGTGCACCGCGGTTTCAAGCTCGCCCTTATACCTTGCAAAAAGAATGGAGAATGATGTAAGCAAGATGTCGTCCGGCACAATTTTGCTTACCACGCCGAAGGCTTGCGAGTCGGTTATAACCATTTTCGGCTTTTTATTAAGCATTTTAAGCGCCGCTTCAAGCTCGGTTTCTTTAACCACAATATTTATTGCGCCGTTATCCAAAACCTCTCTTATCATCTGCTGCTGCGGCAATATCATTCTTCCTTTGGGCGCTGCCGCGTCAATGGGGGTTACAAGCACAATAACATCGTCTTTTTCAATAAGGTCGCCGAGCAGAGGATTTTTAGGCGGCGCGGTATCAACAAGCTTTGCAATTTTTTCTCGCAGCTCATAAATTCCCTCGCCCGTTTTTGCGCTTACATATATTTCGTTGTCACAAGG
>USAR01000201.1 GCA_900552605.1 uncultured Oscillospiraceae bacterium
CTTTTCGCGGATTAAAAACTACTCTTATTTACGAAAGCAGCATAGCAATTAGCTTTTGATAACTTAGAGCTCTTAAAAAAAATTAGCAGCAGCTAACTTTTGTTTCCAAAAAAAAGCAGCCGTAAGGCGAAATCGCGCACCACGCATCGATTAGCCTTTGCTAACCATCTATATAATACAACCGATTTTAAAATATGTCAAGAGCTTTTTCCAAAAAATTACCGTATTTTTTAACATTTGTAAATTTCGCACAATTTAGTTTTTCGGCAAAATATCAACTTATGCAATTTGTAAAAAGCAACACCCCTACCGCAAATCCGCAAGATACTTCATTGCCGAAATTTTGCTGTGATTCGGTATTAACCGCCGGTTGTCATCGCCGCCCGAGCCCGAGCCTCGGCACATCGCCTTTTGGCGATGGAAAAGCCGACTCGTCGACTTTTCTAACCGTTTATTCAAAAATACATATTGTTAACGGAAATTTTCTGAAAAACGGTTTTGCCGAGGCGCGGGCTCGGGCGGCGATGTCACTCGGCGGTTTCGCTGTGGAAACAGCTTGCAATCAGCAGCGTTTTGCGGTATATGCGCATTACACACAGCAATGTAACTATCAATTCGCAATACCCAGACAAAAAAGTGACAAGGTTTTAATATCTCTTTACATATTTAGCATATTGTGATACTATTTTAGTATAAATAACATGAAAGCGTGGTTATTATTATGCAAAACAGCCAATACTTCGGCACTCCTCCTTTAAAGCCAAGCTATAAGCGACAGGCGTTTACACTCGGAGCCAAGGATTTTGTTTTTGCTTTGTTTGCATTTATAAGCTGTTTTTTGGTTTCGAGAATCGGTCTGATGGGCGAATACAGACTTGGATTTTCCATAAGCTGCTTCATCGTGTTTGCAATGTTTACCTGTTTTTTTTGGAACAAGCGGTCTTATTTATCACCGTTCACCGTATTTTGCGGTTTGAGCGCTCCGGTACTTTGCGGAGTTTACTATTTTTCGTCTAACCCGACTGTAAACTTTTTTGCAACATTTTACATATTTTTTTCAAGCTCTGTTTGGTTTTGTGCCCTTGCACGCGGTAAAAAATATGCAAATCGCGATTTGGCGCTGCCGTTTTTAAGTGCGGCGTCATCATTCGGCATTATGTTCGGCAGCATTGACATTTCCGTTTACAGCCTTTTTACGCAAAAGAAAAAAGGAAGTTCCGCTGCAAAAATTGCTATAGGCGCTGCATGCACACTTCCCGTGCTTTTGATTGTTGTGCCGCTTTTGGTTTCTTCCGATGAAGCGTTTGCCGGACTTATCGGCTCGATTATCGGCGATATCGGTAAAACTGTATTTTCAGTTATAATGGGTGCTATCGGTGCAGTTTTGCTTATAAGCTACGGCTTCGGACTGAAGCACAGCAACAAAATCAATATTAAGCCGCTGAAAAAACGTCCTGCAATAGATTCAAGAGCGACCTGTGCATTTTTTGCGGTGCTTGGAATGGTTTACCTGCTGTATCTGTTCTCTCAGCTTGCTTATTTCTTCAGTGCATTCAGCGGCATCCTGCCGAAGGGTTACAGCTTTACCGCAGCCGAATACGCCCGACGCGGCTTTTTTGAAATGACTGCGATTGCCGCAATCAACTTTGTTCTTTGCGCTGCGGGAATATTCACAATGCAGCTGCGTGAAAACGGTAAAAAGCCAAAATTTCTTTGCGCATTGCTCGCTTTTATCAGTATATTTACGCTTATGCTTGTTGCGTGCGCAGCAAGCAAAATGGTGCTTTATATCGGTCGTTTCGGACTCACTCAAATGCGCATTTTTACCTCCGCATTCTTAATTCTCTTGTTTGTAACCTTTGCGGCACTTCTTTTGCGCTGCTTTATAACTAAAATACATCTTGTTCGCATTTCTTGCATTTGTGCTGCTTTACTGCTTATAACACTCGGCTTCGGCAATATTAACAAGGCGGTTGCTGTTTACAATACCGAGCAGTATTTAAGCGGTAATTTGGAAGAGCTCGACGTTGAAACACTCGGCAACAGCGGCTATGCTGCCGTACCGTATCTTCTTAGGGTTTACGATATAAACAATGAGTACAGAGAGCCGGCATTTAATGAGCTATACAATATTTTTAATCTGCTTTATGACACAGGTGATGAAACGGGCACAGTTAAAGGCAAAGAGTACACAAGTTTCCCTTACCTTAATTCCGACATCATCGACGCTTACAACGCTTTTGAAAAATATTTTAAGAATAATCCCGATTTTAAAAAAGCGCTTGCAAAATGTTCCGACCCGCTGAGTTACGATGAGGACGCTACCGAAAACGACGGTTATGATTACCGTGACTATAAACACGATTACGGCGATTATGATTATTATGACGACAGTTACTCCGATAACACCGACAGCGATATAAACATCGGCGGTGACGATCCGCTCGGCATTTACGGCGACAGTGAAAATTACAACAGCAACAATAAGCACAAAGAAAACGGTGACACTCACGAAAAAAGCGACAGTAAATCCAACATCTTTGCAAATGACGTTGTTGCCTGACCGACATATTTAGTATTACTTTATCTTGAGTTAAAGAAAAACCGATGCAAAGCTTAAAGTGGCTTTGCATCGGTTTTTTCATTATTGCTTAACCGTGTAATTAGACTTGTTTCGAAATTGAAACCTGTCAGCCCAAAGTATAACTGCACAAGGCACAAGTGCTCTTATGATTTTCAATCGGATATAAGCGGCTCTACTTCACGAAATGCGTGAATACGAAAATCAAACGGGTTAATTTCTTCTGCGCTTTTAAGTGCTTTCTTTGCAGCGGAATTTTTCCCGAGAGCTTTTAATGCATATGCCTTAAGCACATAGCCGTCGGTTAAATTGTTGCGTTCTATGTCGTTTTCAAACGGCATCGGTGTAGGACTGCCCACACCGTAATAAGAGCGCAGGTCACAGTTTTTAATAAGTCCGTTTGCGGTCTCAAGCATCTCGTTTGCAACCTCAGCAGCCTCATTTTCATTTCCGAGCTTTTTAAGCGCCAGCACACGGAACATTGAAATTTCCGAAACAGCTGCTTTGTATTCTGCTGCTTTTTCATAAGCCGATTTTGCTTGTTTCTCTTGATTTTCACTTTCATAAAGCCTGCCGAGAAAATAATATATATGTGCTTCTTGATTAAAATAGGTCTTTGCCTCACCGTATGATTTCGGAACATCAACACCTCCGAGATACGCTTTTTCGGCAGCCGCTTTATCTCCGCTTTTTAAAAGGCTGTTGGCATACAGCACAAACATCCAGGCGTGCTGCTTTGTGAGCTTGCCCTCTCCTCCCTCATAAATATGGAATCTTTTTGAAGCAGCAAGGTCAATAGCTGCCTTATATTCGCCAATGCTTGAAAGCAGAATTATCTTATCCAGAATACAGTCGTCGCGCTGCATCATCAGCTCGTTGTATTCATTGTAAACGCAAAGCCTTTTTTCGGGCGACGCATTTTGGCTTTTAAGCAACTGTTGATATTCAAGCAACAGTCTTGCGTTACAAGGCTCAAGCTTAAGCGCCGTTTGCATACATTTTAAAGCCTTGTGAGGTTTTAAGAGCTTTTCTGCATAACCGAATGCCATATTACGCCAAGCTTTCCAATGAGCGGAATTAAGCTTAACACAGTTTTCAAAATGCTCCATTGCCTTTGAGTAATCAAAACGGTCATAAAGAAGGCATCCGAGATAATA
>USAR01000202.1 GCA_900552605.1 uncultured Oscillospiraceae bacterium
TACTCCCCTATAAAAATGGCTATTTATCAACTGTTTGTTGTGACATAGCCTTAATTTATATTGAGCGGTTTCCTTTGTCCCAACGCCGAAAACACGTGAAGGGTCATATTCGTATACACATTCTCCGCTTGTTCCGTTACAGTCCCAAGTTTCAAGTTGGTTTCCTTCACCATTCAGCAAAGTAAACTTAAGCGGAATATTCCCTGTGGTTTTAAGGACGATTTTATATTTCATCGCCACTTCAGACGCTTTATCACCGGTATAGTTTTGCACGCTGAAGTCTATCAAATAAGAATTGTCAGGAATATTAGGAAACCCAGGCAACTGATTTTCAACAGTTATTACTGTTATTACTGTGGAAGTGAATTTCGGCGAAAAAAGTGCAACCCTTGCGCTGTCACCACCGGACGCAGAGGTATAAAACTTTGAATAAGCGCCCGAAAGCAGATATGTTGTAATTAAAACAAGACACACAAGCAAGGCGGCAATACGAAAAACCAAAACAGGATAATGCGGTCTACCGTTTTTTGCGTGTTTCGATTTATACTGCATTATCCGCCGCCTCCTTTAAGGTTATTTGTCCTTTTTCAGTTCTTCAATCATTTTTTTAATTTTATCAAGTTCTTCGGTATCGGTGTCCTTTTCTTTTCGGTAGGAAAGCTCCGTAAGCAAAAACGCCGCCGCCAAAATTAAAATTACAAAAACGGGCTGTTTAAAAATATTCACCACGGCACCGAGCCCGGCAATATCATAAACTAAAACGCCCTTTATTTGGCTTTTGTTTATCGGCTCGTCGGCAACATTGTTAGCGTCGCCCTTGGTGGTAACGGTATCGCCGTCAATTTCTATAATTCGGTGTATCACAAGGCTGTCGCCGTCTTGAAAAAGTACAATATCGTCTACCTTATAATTATCCGTCGCTTTAATAATAACCAAATCGTCTACCGAAAGTCTGCTTTCCATACTGCCCGAAAGCACCACCGACATACCGTAACCGAAGGGCATAGGCATTTTGTCCTTTACAAGACCTTTAGCATTTTGGGTATAAACAAAAAGCCCTAAAACTATACCTATAAGTGAAAATATAATGTATCGGAATACGGTTTTTTTAACGGTTTTTTTCTTTGCGTGTTTGGGAGTTATCTTCATCGTTTTCCTTTTTTCTTAAGAATAATAGAATAATTAAAGTGAATGCTGAGATTACAAAAAATGCAACCCAAAGTCCGATATTCGATGAATCACCGGTAATCGGTGAACCGCCGGCGGCATTCGGGTCGTAAGAGGCGGTTACGCTAAAAGCGACCTTAATGGTTAATACCTCACCCTCGGCAGCCAAATTGCCAAGCATAGTATCAAATTCATCGTCGCCGTCAAAGGGCCAGCGCCAGCATAAGGTGTACTTTGCCTGATTTTGGGGTGATAAGCCGCCGTTGTCCGTAACACCGTCAAGCTTGCCCAAATTTTCTAAGCTATCCTCTCCCCCTAAAAGGTAACTGCTGCGCGGAGTGTAAAAGCTGGCTTCAATGGGTATTTCGATTTGCTCGCCGTTTGCATCCACGGTAATGTGTGATTCCGCCTCCAAAATATAGCTTATCGGTGCTTTCCCCACATTTCTTACATATAAATCGTAACTGTTTTCGGTTCCCGGGGCAACTATCTTGTCCCCAAAATCGGACTTGACGGTAAATTCGCCGTTGTTATCGTATTCGGCGTAAAAAACCTGTATTTCCTTATGGTAAATTCCGCCTTTACCGCCAATGAGTTCAGCCTCCGGCTTTGGCTCTTCGGGTTCGGGTTTAGGCTCTTGGGGCTCCGACTTAACCGATTCGGAAACATCACTTTCGGTCTCACTGCTGTCATTATCACCGTTGTCGGAAGCAGAAATATCAATATTGGCAGAAGGATTCTCATTTCCCGTTTTTATAAGCAAATGCGAGATTGCCACAAATGAAACAGCAACTAATAGGGCTAAGGTTACAACTGCAACCGATAGACCTATTTTACTCTTTTTCATTAGTCGCCCTCCTTTTGCAAAACACTGATTTTTGCTTTTGAAAACAAATGAGTAAACTTAAATTCCTATGCTTTCAAAGGCAAAAATTCAAGCATACAAGGGTGGACACACACCCTCGTATGAAATTACACTTTAATATGTATTGTTTTATTCAGTGTCGCTTGAATTAGTCGATCTGGGTTACGGTAGCAGTAACATCGAGAGAAATCTGAGCAGCATTGCCGGCAGCAACGGCTTGATCGCCGAGATGTGTATCCTTAACATCGTCGTTACCCTCGAATGCCCACTTCCAAGAAATAGCCGGAGCATCCGCACCGATAGTGCTTAAATCTGTGTTTGCTTCATAATCTTTGGTGTAAGTTTCAATTTTTGCATTAACAGCAGCCTCAAATTCATCAGCAGAGGCATAAGTGGTGCCATTAAATGTGTCAGAGCCAACAGTAATCTCGATAGGGCAATAGTAGTTGCCGCTTGCATCTACCCACTTATCGCCGAGTTCTAATGTGCCGGTAAATTTAACCCTTACGGCAACCTCGGGTGTACCGTTAATGGTGAAAGCAGCCATGGAACCGGAAGTGCCGGGGGCTACAACATCCTCAGTAGAAACCACG
The DNA here is from genome assembly GCA_900552605.1 of uncultured Oscillospiraceae bacterium. Taxonomy (GTDB): domain Bacteria; phylum Bacillota; class Clostridia; order Oscillospirales; family Acutalibacteraceae; genus UMGS1532. The sequence goes on from USAR01000202.1 coordinate 2,626, forward strand.
GAGTTTCCAGCTAAGATAAAACCAGCGTCATTCTCTGCGTAAGTTTCTTTAAAGGTATCAGCAGTTCCGGTTACGGTAACGCCCCATTTAGCAACTCTTGCAGTATCGGAGCCGTTACCGCTTGTTACATACTTTGCGAATGTGCCGCTGATTGCGCAGGTGGTAAGAATAACTGCTACGAGCAAAACAGAGGCAATACGCATCATTTTGTTTTTCTTCATAATAAATCATTTCCTTTCTGAATTTTTTTAGTTCCGCCCGACAACGGGCAACATAAAAAATATATATAGCCAACCCATGTGTGCCCACGGGCAGAACTATCATACTTGATTGCAGGCAGTAAGCTGTGCCTTATCACACACTGTCCGCAGTTTCCTCATCCAAAGCATCGGCTTGGGGCTCGGGATTCTCTGCTTTAAGCCGGCGAAGCTCTTCAAGTTCGGCAAGCAGAGCGTCTTTTTCCTCTTCGTGCTTTTTGTTATATCTTGCACGGCGGAAAGCGTCCCACCCGATAAGCAAGAGTATGGGGACAACCACGCAAACTATAAGTCCCCACGGGGTTTGCATAAACATTGCAACCCGACCTGCGCCCACAATTTTAAAGCCGGTATAAACACCTGCCAAATTTTCGGCAGGAACGGGGAGCTTATCCTCGGTATTATTATTGTCACCCTTTGTTTTAAAGGAGATTTTACCGCCCTCGTTTATTATTTCTACAACACGGTGGGAGGTAATGGAGGTGCCGTTGCCCTGAGGGTCGAAAAAGGAAATAACATCGCCTTTTTTAACCTCCTCGGGCTTTACCGTTTTAACAAAAATCAGGTCGCCGCCGCTGAAATTATCTTCATTGTTGCCCAGCATTGAATCGGTAAGTACAATCATAGGTGCATAACCGAAAAGCGAGGGAACCTCGTCCTTGTTTGTCCACCCCTTAATAAGCAGGGTGCAGTTGATAATCAGCATCGGAACTAAAATTACACACAGCGCAATTCCAACCCCTGTTAAAATTCGGTGTCCAAGTGTTGATTTGTTATCAGCCATAGCTTGCTTCCTTTCTGTCTGCTTTATTAGGCTTTGCGTT
>USAR01000203.1 GCA_900552605.1 uncultured Oscillospiraceae bacterium
TATGCCGCGTCGGAATTTGCTCTCACCTGGCAGATTACCGTGTTCATACCAAGCGTTTTAACATTATCAAACATTTCGTTGATCTTTGCTTTAAAGCCATCGGTGTCGGTTTGAGAAAAATTAAGGTCTATGTAAGAAAACCACACCGCCCGCATTTCTGTTGAGGTTTTTATCTGCTGTGTTTTAACACTGACGGTTTTCGAGCTTGTTGTTTGGCTTTTGGAAGCATTGTTTTTAGAAATCGCTATGTCGGCGCTGCCGGATCCCGTGTTTTTTTCGGCAGTGCTTATGCCTACGCCTTTGCTGTTTGTTTCGGCCTTGCACACGGGCTGTGATTCCTCAGATGATACTTTAAGGCTGTTGTCGCTGTCAGTATTATCGCTGCTTTCTTGGGTGCTGTATTCGGAAACACTGTCAGAAAATGCGCTGACGGGCGCACTGCTTGTGTGATAGGCGCTGCTATTGTTACTTTCGCTGCCGCAGCCGCAGAAGGCAAAAAGCATTGCCGTAATTAAAATTAAGGCTGTAATTTGTTTTTGCATATCGTATTTTAAATCTCCGTTTCTCGGTAAACGGCAGATGTTTAGACCAAAGATTCTCAAACTCGTCAGCCTGAAAAACAAATACCGTCTTATTTAATTCTACATTATATGCAATAAAAGTCAATATTATTTTTTCTTGATTATTGTGCCAAAAGTTGGTACAATAATGTCAGTTTCGCGTATGATAATGGCTTAAAAAGGGGAGTGCGTGCCGTGAAAATACTGTTGCCATCTGTAAAACAGGCAGGAACATATCGCATAAAGTGCCCCAGCTGCGGCAAAATTGCGGATTTTTCCGTGTTCGGCGCAAGGCTTTCGCTTATTGTAAAGCCGGTTGCAATTAAAAAGCACGGTGTTGCAGTTTGCACTGCATGCGGCAGCAGCTTCAGAATTAAAGACGATGCTGCAAAAAATGCCGTTTCCGATAAAGGCGCGTTAACACCGTTTGACCTTGAACCGATGAATGAAAGGAAGAGGAAAATATAATGCCGCAAACATTCACAGCACTGCTTTGCATAATGCTTTCGTTCTCTGTGGGCGGCAGTATTATGGTGGCGGTTGATAAATACAACGCAATACATAAGCTTTACCGAATAAGCGAGGCAACTCTTTTGTTCTTTGCCGCTTGCGGCGGAGCGCTTTTAATGTTTTTTACAATGAAGCTTTGCCACCATAAGACAAGGAAACCTAAATTTATGCTCACGCTGCCGCTGCTTGCTGCAGCACACATAGTTTTGCTCTTTCTTGCTTATTGATTTTGAAAGCAAAACAAAAACCGATGTGTTAAAAAACACATCGGTTAAGTTGCAAAATTAAAATCAAACAGCGCGAGTGACCTTTCCGGAACGAAGGCAACGGGTGCAGGCGTTGATTCTACGGGGAGAACCGTCAACAATAGCCTTTACACGTTGTACGTTGGGCTTCCAAGTTCTGTTAGAACGTCTGTGTGAGTGAGAAACCTTAATTCCGAAACGAATTTCTTTGCTGCAGATATCACACTTTGCCATGAGTCTGCACCTCCTTGCTTTAGTCATTACATAACAAATGATATGATAACAGATATTGCGGCAAATTGCAAGTGTTTTTTTAATTTTTTTGCAAAACTTAAAAAATTATTGTATTTTATTTAATGCAATGCTATACTAATGCAGGTAGAAACGGTGGGTTAACTAAGCCCCGCAGGGAGAGTGTTCTGTATGATTCATAAAATAAATAACAACAAAGTTTATATTTCCGTTGATACAATGGGAGCGGAGCTTAGGTCGCTTTGCGATGTGCACGGTCTTGAGTATCTTTGGCAGGGCGGCGAAAAGTGGAATCAGCAATCGCCGGTGATTTTTCCGATCGTCGGCAAACCGAAGGATTTTAAATATATTTATGGCGGCAAGGAATATGAAATTGCCAACCACGGTTTTGCAATGACAAAGGAGTTCAAGGTCGCCCAAAAGCGTAGCGATAAGCTTGTGTTACGTCTTAGAGAAGATGAGGAAACATATAAAAGCTATCCGTTTATGTTCACGCTTGATATGTGCTTTGAGCTACACGACGATTCCTTGACAGTACGCTTTGTTGTTACAAATAACGACGAAAAGGATATGCCGTATTCGCTCGGCGGTCATCCCGGCTTTCGTGTGCCGCTTGAAAGTGATGAAAAATTTGAAGACTATTATCTGCTTTTCGACCACATTGAAAACTGTCCTGCTCCGTACCTTACAAGATTTATGACAGCGGAGCCGACAGAGTTTATTCCCGTGCTTGAAAATACCGACAGATGGAATTTAAAGCACGAGAATTTTCATCGCGGAGTGTTGGTTTTGGAGCATCTTAAAAGCCGTGGTGTAAAGCTGCTTTCCTCGGTTTCGGGCAGGGGGCTTAGAATGGACTTCGAGGATTTCGATAACCTTGCATTGTGGCAGCAGTCAGACGCCGACTATATTTGCCTTGAGCCGTGGACGTCGCCGGGAAGCTTCAGTGACCCGAGCGGACTCATTGTTAAAAGAAAAGGTATGCGAATTTTAAAACCGCACGAAACTGTTGATTATAAATATACGGTAACACTTTTATAAATTGCCGCGAATTTATAAAAGCACAGTCAAAAAAGGAAAGGAAAACAGTATGTATAAAGCAGTACTTTTTGATATGGACGGAACGCTTGTTGACAGTGTGGGCGACCTTGCCGAGGCAACAAACTATGCTCTTAAAAAGCACGGATATGAAACAAGACCCACCGAAGCCTACGGGAAATTTGCGGGCAACGGAGTTTATGTTATGATAGAACGCGCCTTGAAGCCTGTTACTGTCAGCGACAGTGTGCTGCACGAGCTTAGAGATGATTTTTTCGATTATTACAGCAACCACTGCACGGTTAACACAACTGTTTATAATGGCATTTCTGAGCTTGTTGGCAGCCTTAAGGCAGCAGGCATTAAGGTCGGTTGTATTACAAACAAGGTTGAGCCTGTTGCGAAGGACATTATAAATACATTTTTCGGCGGAATGGACAAGGTATACGGTCAGACGGACGGCGTGCCTAATAAGCCTGACCCAATGCTTACATTGCGTGCTTTGAGCGAGCTTGGAATTAAGCCGCAGGAATGTTTGTTCGTCGGCGATTCGGAAGTTGATATGCAAACCGCTTGCGCCGCCGGATGTGTGCCGGTGGGCGTGCTCTGGGGATACAGAACGCGCGAGATTTTGGAAGAAGCCGGTGCAAAATATATTATCTGTAACGCAGACGAGGTATTAAAAATTGCAAAACGGGATTGATTACAAAAGAACGACTTATCACTGCTATATAAGCTATGTTGTTCAGGCGATCGTCAACAATCTTCTGCCGCTGTTTTTTGTTATTTTCAGAAATAACTACGGTATAGGAAGCGATAAACTCGGCTCTCTCATAATTATAAATTTCTTAATTCAGCTTTTTGTCGATACCTTGGCTGCACGCTTCGGCGACACGGTCGGTTTTCGCGCGTCTATGGTAAGTGCGCATTTCTTTGCCGCGGCAGGCCTTGTGCTTGCTGCCGTGTTGCCTTTGGTTTTAGACAACACCTTTTTGGCTCTTTGTATTGCCACTGTGTTTTTTGCCGTAGGCGGAGGTCTTATAGAGGTTGTTGTCAGTCCGCTTGTAGATGCGCTTACCGTT
>USAR01000204.1 GCA_900552605.1 uncultured Oscillospiraceae bacterium
TCTGATACTCCCCTATAAAAATGGCTATTTATCAACTGTTTGTTGTGACATAGCCTTAATATTTATCGGATATTGCAGCTTCTTTTGATATTGCCACATTATTTCTCACACTCCTTTTCAACATTCCAAGGCCATGGATCGTCTGTCCATTCCCAATGCTCGGCATTGTCGTTGACCCCTGATTGCAGGTTGCCGTATTTGCTTATATATTCGTGATAAAGCTCAAGGTAGCGCTTGTAATAGGTATTATAAGCCGCAATTGCCGCCTTGTCATTCGGGTGAGTGTCAAGGAACAGATGCAGCTCCCAAGCGGCAAATTGCGCCGCGCTCAATCTGTTTAAAAGCTTTTGCTGTTCATTCATTTTGCAGACCCCCTTAAAACAAGCGGTTTATCGATATCCGGAAAAAGTGTGCCGTTTTTCAGCGCTTTTTCATCGGCATAGACTTCCGAAAGCCGCTGAAACGGAACATATGCCATTGTAAGCGGCAGCTCGTCAAGAGGGACTTCGGAAAAATTGTTTTGCATGTTGTTTTTAAAGCTTATATTTATATCGTTCATATCTTTAAAACCTCCCGTGGTTACTATTTTATTTACACAGCGGAGTTTAAGCCACAAAAAAACAAACGACCGTATAGCACGGCCGTTTTTGTTAACAATAGCAAGTGAATTTTAAAAAGTAAACACCAAAGAGAGGTATAAAAAATGAGTATTATAAAATGCGCCAAAAACTGCAAACGCCAAAAGGACGGCTACTGTATGCTTGAAAAAATGAGTACCGTAACAAACGTCTCAGGCGGCTGCCCTCACTTCTTAGCAAAAGACAGCGGCGATAGCCCCCTTAAGACTGCTGACGGGCATAAGCTCGATATCAATTCCTGATGGGTCAAACTGCTTTAAGCAGCTTTTCGGGAAAACGCACTTTGTAAAGCCGAGTCTTTGTGCCTCCTTTATGCGCTCCGCTGCGTGCGGAACCGCGCGAAGCTCGCCCGAAAGACCAACCTCGCCGAAGACAGCGCACCTTTCACTTATTGGCATATCCTTAAGTCCGGAAACGAGCGCCATAGCAACAGAGAGATCGGTTGCGGGCTCATCTAACCTAAGTCCGCCGACCACGTTCAAATAAACGTCGAGATTTGCAAAAACAAAACCGAGCCGCTTTTCAAGCACGGCAAGGATAAGGTTCATTCTGTTGTAATCAAACCCCGTTGCCATTCTGCGCGGAGTGCCGAAGCCCGTTACGCAAACAAGCCCTTGAATCTCTGCAAGAATCGGTCTGGTTCCCTCAACAGTGCAGGCAACACATGTGCCCGAAACATCCTTCATTCTGCCGGAGAGCAGCATTTCGGAAGGATTTGTAACCTCGCAAAGTCCGCTATCGCGCATTTCAAAAACGCCGATCTCGTTTGTTGAGCCAAAGCGGTTTTTGGTGGCGCGCAAAATGCGGTATGAATAATTGCGGTCGCCCTCAAAATACAGCACCGCGTCAACGATGTGCTCCATAACCTTGGGCCCCGCAATTCCGCCGTCCTTGTTGACGTGACCGACGATAAAAAAAGGAATGTCCAAGAATTTCGCCGTTCGCAAAAACAGATTTGTGCACTCTCTTACCTGCGATATACTTCCGCTTGAAGTATTTAGCTCGGTAATATTCATAGTTTGAATAGAGTCGATCATAACAAGGTCGGGCTTCGCACTTCTCACATATTCACAAATATCCTCGGCGCTGTTTTCCGACATAACAAAAAGCTTAGGATTATTAACGCCGAGCCTTTGCGCACGCAGCTTGATTTGGCGCGAGGATTCCTCTCCGGAAACATAAAGAATGTTGAGCTCATTCGCGATCTTTCCGCACATCTGCAAAAGTATTGTTGACTTGCCGATACCCGGCTCACCGCTTAAAAGCACCACAGAGCCTTTCACAATACCGCCGCCGAGCACGCGGTCAAGCTCCTTGATTCCGCTGATATATCGGTGTTCGTTTTCAATTGAAATTTCATTAACCGGCGATGCCGAAAGCTTTTGAAACACCGCTGCTTTCGCTTTGGAAGATCCCACAGCAGGAGCAATTATTTCTTCGTCCATTGTGTTCCACGCGCCGCACTCGGGACATTTACCCGACCACTTAGGGCTTTGATATCCGCAATCGCGGCAAACATATACACTCTTTGCTTTTTGTGCCATTTTTCATTTCCTCTTTTTTATTTCCAAGTAATTAAAATAACGCCGTATTCAAAGGCTGTCGCTTTGCGTTTCCATATTGCCGCAATACTCCAAAATACCGTTTGCAATGCAGAACGCAATAAGAAATTGGCTGTCGTCCGATTTTAACATTGCAAGGTCCTCGATGTTACTTATAAAACCACATTCCGCAATAACGGCCGGCAGCTTTATATTTTCAAGAATAAACACCTTGCGGTTATCGGGCTTTGCAACACGTTTGTTTTGCGGTTGGAGATTTTTGCAGACAGACGACTGAATCGACTCTGCCAAAAGCCTTGCCGACTCGTTACCGTTTTTATAAAAAACCTGAAAGCCCTTTTCCTTTGCGCTTTCGAATTTATTTTGATGAATACTTACAAATATTGTGTTATCGGCATTGGCATTTGCAATTGCAACACGCTTTTTGAGGTCTGCGGTTTTTGCCGCACTGCCGCTTTTTTCGTCGCCGTTTGTAAGCGCCCGATCCGAGCTTCTTGTAAGCATTGTCTTAAAGCCGTATGTCGTAAGCACGTCCTTGAGCTTTTCGGAAATTTCCAAATTAAGCTGCTTTTCCGTTGTGCCGTCTTCTGCCACCGCACCGCCGTCAAAGCCGCCGTGCCCTGCGTCTATTATAACAAGCGGCAATCCGTTTTCAGTTTGCACAGCGGCACTTCCGAACATATTGCAAACAACACCGGCAAAAATCGAAGCCGCAAGAATACAGCACAGCGTAATTTTAAATGAGCTTTTCATAAAAACCCACCGCCTGCTATTTAACAAGCCGCGACGAGCTTTTTTTATTAACTCCCAAAACGCCGCCGATCATTGCCGAAAGCATTACAATTGCCGCACGAAGCAGTGTTACATAAGAAAACTGTGCGCCTGTAACAATCATACCGCAAACCGTTACCGCAAGCAGCACGATGCCGCCGTTTGCGGCGCCGTAAATATAGCCGTTAACGCCTACCTTTGCCGCAGTGTACTTACCGCCGAAAAAGCACCCTATTCCGAAGGCGACCGAGGAAAGCGGAGCGGCAGCGGATTTTGGAAGATCGCCCGCCGTCATAATAAAAGCAAATACCGCAATAAAAACAAGACCTGTAAGAATTGAAATTAGAACACCGATACCTATTGATTTTTTTGCGGTTGAGTCGTTTTTTACACCCTTAATATTCATATGCGAATACCCGTTCCTTTCAAAAAAAGTTCTCGGTAATATGTATTCGCAAAACCTCCGCTTAATTACTTTTTGTGCAGACGGCAACTGCTTTTTCGTAACAACTGCAAAGCCGTCCGCAACGATTCAAAAAGCAAAAGCTTCGCCGAAAAGCACAAACACCCTGACGCCGAGCAAAGATTTGCGTGTTTTATCAGCACTCTTTCAGTGTCGCCCGCGCCCCGGCGCAAACGTTTTTTCAGCACAGCTTTTCAGTGCTGAAAAACAAATCAGAAAAACGTTTTTAAAAAGCCGATTGCATCGG
>USAR01000205.1 GCA_900552605.1 uncultured Oscillospiraceae bacterium
TTCACTAACCGAAAGACCACACACCGCACATTCTTCAGCCTTTTTTGCTTCGTTTTCAAAGTTTGCAAAATATGCCTGTGTCCTTAATTTGCCGTTTGTAATTGAAAACAGCGCATATTGACCGTTTTCAAGAGTTGCGTGCTTTTCTTCAGAGCTTAACGAAAAACCGCTTTTTAAAAAGTCGGAATATGATAGCGGAAATTTAATCAGCTTGTCGCCGAGCATAACTGTGCAATCATTAAGATTTTCCGGCATTTTTGAAAGAGTCTCGCTGTTTGAGATTTGAAAACGACTGCTGCTTTTTTCTGTGCTTTTTTCTGTGCAGCCGAAAAGTGTTGCAAATATCAATACTGCCGACAGCAGCGTGGCAATTCTTTTCATTTTATTGTTTTTTAAAGCTTCTGATTTATTTAATTTAAACATCATTTTTTCACCGTTCATTCATCAAATTTTGCTTTAAGCTTTTGTAAAGCTTTCTTTTCAATTCGGCTGACATATGAGCGCGATATGTGCAGCCGCTTTGCAACCTCGCGCTGAGGCAGCTCGCTGCTGCCCAAAAGACCGTATCGCATACAGATGATTTTTTGCTCTCTCCGGTCAAGCTCTGTTTTAACAAAGCGTCTCAGCTTTTCAAGACGCAGCTTTAGATCAAGATCTCCGGCGATGTCGATATCATCTGCCAAAATGTCGCCGAGTGTTAAGCTGTTGCCTTCTTTATCAGTGTCGATAGGGTCGTTAATAGATACGTCCTGCGCAGTTTTTTTTAGATTTCTGAAATGCATCAGCACCTCGTTTTCAATGCATCGTGAAGCGTACGTCGCAAGCCTTATTCCTTTGCTGTCGTTATATGTTGAAACAGCTTTGATAAGACCTACTGTGCCGATGGAAATAAGATCCTCTTGCTCAACATTTCCGTTGTAGTATTTTTTCACTATGTGCGCCACAAGCCGCAGGTTGTGTTCAATAAGCTTTTCCCGTGCAGTATTGTCGCCGTTTTTCATAAGAGCCAAGTATTCAGCCTCTTTTTTAGTCGAAAGCGGCGGCGGAAATTGCCCCGGAGAGTTAACGTGAAGAACCAAAAACGCGATTTGCGACATTGCATACAAAAGCAGTTGCAGCATTTTTATCACCCGTTTAAAGGTATACGCCGGGATCTGCTTGACCTATGCTTATCTATATACATATGCCGTAAAGCGGCGCGCTGATAGCTTAATTAACCTGAAATCCGTTGCTTTTAAGAACATCAATAAGCTTTAATAAAGCATTGGCACGGTGGCTTATTTTGTTCTTTTCTTCAGATGACAGCTCGGCAACCGTTTGGTTTTTTTGCGGTACAAAAAACAGTGGGTCATAGCCAAAGCCGTTGTTTCCTCGCGGTGACGAAAGAATTTCACCGTACAGATATCCTTCGGCAGAATACAAATCGCCGCTCGGTGTGCAAAGAGCTACAGCGCAAGTATAATGAGCTTTTCTATCGGTAATACCGTTTAGCTTTTCAAGTAAAAGCGCATTGTTAGCATCGTCATCGCCGTGTCTTCCGCAAAATCTGGCAGAGTATATGCCCGGTGCTCCGTCGAGTGCGTCAACCGAAATTCCGCTGTCATCGGCAATGGCAAAGCAGTTTGAAATTTCGGATAATTCCCTTGCTTTTTTTGCGGCATTTTCCAAAAAGGTTTTGCCGTCTTCAATCGTTTCGTGATTTATGCCGGCGTCTTTCATAGAAATAACTTCGCTGAATATACCGCCGAGGATCTGTTTAATTTCCTTGATTTTGTGTGCGTTGTTGGAGGCTATGATAAGCTTCATTTAAAACTACCTTCCTTTATTTTATTTTCACAATTCCGCTTTTTACATATTCGCTCGGCGAAATGCCAACGTATTTTTTAAACATTTTGGAAAAGTGATAAATGCTGTTGTAGCCGACACTTTCGGCAATTTGCGAAATGGAGGAATAGTCGCTTTGCAAAAACTCCTGTGCTTTTTCCATTCGCTGCATATTAAGATACTGCGCAGGCGGCACACCGTAATATTTAGTAAAAACCTTTCTGAAATACACTGTGCTTATTCCGCAAAGCTTCGCCAAAAATTCATTTGTAATACCGCTTTCTCCGAAGTTCTTTCTTATGTATTCCGCAGCGGGACGAATGATGTCATATCTGTTTGACGGCATATAGTTTTCATATTTTTTGCTGAGCAGATATATTAAAATGTCATAGCAATCATTAAGGTTTTTCATCTGATGCAGCGGCTTTTGAGTTATAAGCCTTCGTTCAATATCGGCAAGCTTTTTAAGCAGAAAAGCATTGTCGTTAACGGAAAAGCCGAAAATCTCATTGTAGCTTTCATCACATTCAAATTCGAGCATACAGCAGTTGCCGGCTTCAAGGCTGAGCCAATCGTAAGTGCACCCCATCGGCAAAATTACAGGGTGAAGCGCGTCGCAAAGCACGTTTTTATTGCCGCAGGTATACACTGTTTTTCCTGTTGCTTTAAGTGCGACAGCCCATCTGCCTCTGTCGGCTCTGTGAATTGCGGCAGAGGATCTTTCGCTTGTAAAATGCAGCGATGATACAACGCGGTTTATAATCAGATTTGATAAATCTTGCATAGGTCGGCATTGGCAAACACTAAAGCTTGCACTCCTCCTTACAGCATATTAACAATATAACTATACAACAGAAGCGCTGAGTTGTCAAGCATAGCGTTTTTTCGCAGAAGGCACATTACCAATAAAATTTTAAAACAGATGTTTTGTATAAATGTATCAAAAACGATAAAAATATCGCATATGCCATTTACATCTGTAAAAGCTGTTAATATAATAAAGAAAACTTAGGCGACGAGGATTCTCGTCAGCTAACTGAAGGGAAGCGGCAAAAATGAAAGCGTCATTTGCAAAAGCGCAGTCTCCGTTGTTGGCGGCGGTTATAAAGCAAGAGACAACCGCATCGGCAATTGCGGCAATAAAAAATGCCGAGGTTCACGGTGCAACGGCGATTGATTTGCATCTGTCATGTCTTGATGAGGATAGCAGGAGCGACGAATCACTTAAGAGGATTTTCGAATGCACAAGCTTACCGATATTGGGTCTTAATTATAAGCTTTTGTACAACGGCACTTTTTATGAGTGCACCGACGATGAGCGTGCTGAGTTTTTTCTGCGCACGGCAAGACTCGGTATCGCGGCTGTTGACATTCAAGGCTACACATTCAGAGATTATGCCGACGGTGATCTTATTGATTCGTCGTTTTCGTTTGCCGCGGCTAAACCGCTTGAGGTTATAACCAACAATGCGGTTGTTAAAAAGCAAACCGATTTTATTGAGCAGGTGCATTCACTCGGCTGCGAGGTATTGCTTTCAACTCATCCCAACACATTTCTCGATTGCAACCAAATTTTGGAGCTGGTAAATGAGCTTGTAAAAAGAAAACCCGACGTTATAAAGCTTGTAACAACTTGCGATAATGATGACCAACTTGCCGAAAGCTTTAAAACAATATTGGCGCTAAAAAACAACTTTGATATACCCGTTCATCTTCACTGCAAGGGCAAGCATGGCAAGATTACAAGACTTGTCAATCCTATTCTCGGCGGTCATTTAATTTTCTGCTGTGACGGATATGAGCACAACAGCGATGTTGAACAGCTTGACCTTCAGACAGC